>MGZZ01000001.1:0-9308 GCA_001802795.1 Ignavibacteria bacterium GWC2_36_12
ACTGATAGATCAAAACATCAACATACTTTAAATATTCTTTTATATCGTCCTTTCTCAAATAATAAGTAGCAGCAATAAAATGAGCATCAATCCAGGAAACTTTATTTTCTATTCTGTACAAAGCAAGCGAATCAATAAAATCCTTAGGATTAAATAAATTGAGAAAATCATTTGGCTGAAATTCCGATATTGCAGCTCTCTGTTTTACATACGGCCAATCTGTCTTTAATATCCTGATAAAATAATTGCCCATAACAGAATCGAGCTTTGTAAACACAAAATTGGAACGGGTAATGCTATCCTGCTCATCAAACAGAATTTTAGCATTTTCTGTTTTAGGAAGATATCCCTGTTTTTCCATACAATCGTAAAATGCTTTTCCCATCAGCTGATAACCTTGTACATTTGGATGCAGATGATCTACAATTAAATTGTTACCTGTTATTCCCTCAGGACTTGCAGAATCAAATATTGAGTCTATCGGAACAGTTGCTACATTAAATTCTTTTCCTAAATCGTCAATTATGTTATTCATCTTTTCAGGCGCCCTGAACCTAAGTGCATCAAGGTCCTTTGCCAGTTTAAAAAGAGAATCTGCCCTGCCTGTCCGGCCTGCCTTGCCGTCAGGCAGGTAGGCAGGTTTTGTAAAATTATTATTTTTTAACTCATCTTTGGCTTCTTCATAAACCTGATCTGCAATTTTATAACCGGGTGTGTTAACCGAAATAAATGGTCTCTGATCTTTTAAATTACTTACAAGTCTTCCTATTATTACGGGTACACCTTTATCTTTGATTAAGCGTAAAATATCTGTAAGGTTATCTCTAAATTGTTGAAGACCTGCATCGAACACTTCAGAATCTAAAACTATGTACTTATCTTTTGCCATCCTTGACATTAGCGTCCCCGAAGAGTCTCTATTTTTAGATGAGAATAATGACGAAATCCATTGAATGGAATTGCGTACAAATTGAGTTATCTTAAATTCATTTAATGATAACATTAATTTATTTAGGGTCCGGGATGAACCATATGATTGTACTGAACCAACACCCAATGCACCGTAATATTCATTATGCCCTGCATATATTAAAATTAAATCAGGCTTTTGATTTATTACGCCCGGCAAAAGATCTAACAAAGTGTAAGAATTTACTGCCGTCATACTTATATTAACAACCTCGACTGCAGTGTTGGGATATACCAATTCCAACCTTCTACGTATATAACGGGAAAACGATCCCATCGGATTATATGGATAACCTTGTGCACTGCTTTCGCCTAAAACAAAAACTCTGAAAGAATGTGTCTTTTTATGCTGGTCAAAAACATCTTCAATTGTATTAGGATTAAAATCTCCGCTTGTAAAATATTTCCTCCCTATGTCCGGGTTTATTATATATTTTCCCTGCCCGGCATCTACCCATTGTTCAAAATTATAGCCATAATCTATAATCCTTAGGAAAATTTCCAGCGCAATTAAAAATATAATTGGGAGTAAAACCAATACTGCATAAAACCATTTAGGAGTTTTTTTTTCCGAAGGATGCTTTGCAGAGGGATCATTAATAATAATTTTTATTTCGTCGCCTGGAAGATTGTATTTTTTAGAAATTTGATTTATGGAAAGCTGATCTTTATCAGCTAAGATTTTCTTCTTTTTATCCTTGGGTATTTTCAAAATACGTCTCTAAATATTGAAAAGAGCCACTAATTACGAGGGTTAATTTATTACGGAAGCAGAATTAATTACTAAATTCAGATAAACTATTTTTATATTCTGCATCACCTGGGAGATATAATTTTTGCTAAAACCTCTTCATTAATTACCGGATGATATTTACTTTTTAACCTCTCTTCTATTTCCTTTTCTATCTGATTTCTGTAATAGTTTTTGAAATCTTCGGTTATAGAACTTTTCACATCATTGAATGTTAATTGCTTCTCGGGACGAATATGATAACATTTTATTAAAGCATATTTAAACTGATTGTTCTCATCCTCAAATTTTACAGGACCTGATACTTCAGCTTCTTTCATTTCAAATACAGCTTTACCCAAAATCGGTTTTTCATCACTAAGATAAGATTTTATCTCCCCGTTACGCTCTTTTATGTAAGTTCTAACTAAATAGGTACCTGTCACTTTTTCAAAAGGTGTTCCACTATTTATTTTCACTGATGCTTTTTCAGCATCCTCCTTAGTAGGGAAGATCATTACAAATAAATTTCTTTTCTCCAGATGATAATAAAGAGTATTTTCATTTTCTTTATAAAATTGATGCAAGGCTTCATCAGTAGCTTCAGGAATTTTCGCTTCGACTTCAACCTGATTGTATAAGTAAACTATCTGGTTTTTTAGTACAATATTAGTTGTGAAAGCATTAAATATATTTTTTTTGAGATCCAGCGAATCCGCTTTTTTTACTATAAGGTCAGTACGCAGTGCTTCCAGAATAAACTTTTTTACATCGTCTTCTTTAACACTATCAGTATTTCCCATTACTAAAATATTATCCAATAATCTGAGAAATTCTTTATAATCGAGTGTACTATTATTATAAGTTAAAATAATTTTATTATCTCCATTTTCTAAAGCATTTTTAAAAGTTTTCCGGTATTTATCCTTATAAAAATCCGGAATATTAGACCACTGAACAATCTCTTCCAATGCAGTTTCATTCCATTTCAAATTATTTTCATCTATTAATTCTTTTTTATCTTTCTCATATTCTTCTACGCCGGTATTTAGATATGCTTCTTTAATATCGGATATAATTTTACTTTTTATCGAATCAAACGGTTCAACATGAATTTTATTTATATCCGCAATCTTCACAATCATAAATGCATTATCAGAATTCAAAACACGGACATCATTTTTATTTAACCGGAAAATAATATCACCAACCGGATCTGAAATGCTTTGCTTCCAATCAACCGGAGGCATATAACCATTATTCATTAATGAAATTTTATTTTGAGAATATTCTTTTACTAATGAACTAAAATCTTTTCCATTGTCAATCTCCGATTTAATTGTCATTGCTTTTTCCTTTAGGGAATCAAGCTCCTTTTGGGAAGCGTTTTCAGGTTTGTTTAATGCTATTAATTGATAAACAACCTCTTTATCCATAATTCCATGTATTTCTTTAGCGTACTCTTCATTGGCATATTTACCTACGTATTGAGTTTCAAAATATTCCGAAACTAATTCTTCATTTATTGTGCGGCTTATACTTTGAACCAGTTTGCTGTCTTTATCCAGCCCTTTTTCAAAAAAATCGATTCGTTTCAGTTGATTGGTAATCATATCATTTAACGCATGATTATAAACATCTGATCTATTTTCAAATTTTTTATAATATAACCAGTCTTGAACATATTTATGTAACTCGTTAATTGTAATAGAATGGTCAGTATCATACTTAGCAACAATATTGCTATCCGGTAATTCGTCAGCTTTGTATTCAATATTCATTAATAGAAATAAAGATGCGAGCAATAAAACCGGATGTCTGTGCGCTCTCATTAGTTTTCTCCTCTTCCCTGGGGTTAACACTTTGATAAATTTACAATAAATTCATTTCTTTAAGTCAAATTTAAGTTTTCCTTTTAAAAACATATAGAGGTTAATTATTGGTGTCCTAAAATAATTTTAAAAAAGAAAATATTTAATCAATAATTAAAAAAATCTAATATTTTAGATCACTCTTGAACTCATCCCTACCTTCTCTTACAAAGAGAATGGTTTATAAAATGTGATGACTTTATTTTAATATTCTGTCAGGATCGTTGTCATTTAACGTTTTATTTACCAATAAGTCTCTCTCTTTTTAAGAGGTTGTGTGAAAATTAGGTTTTTAATTATAAATATTAATAAAATTGTATATACAATTATCCTATGGCAGCAAAATACTTACTAAAAATATTGAACACCTACGGTTGTTCTTGATTCTTTGTTGGTCGTTTTATTTCTATAAATATTGAATTCCTAAAGGAATTCTTAAAACAAGTTCCGTAGGAACTTAATATTTGTAGAAAAAATGTTCTCCCAGGATAAAAGAACTCCTTGGGGGTTCGATAAATAATTGAATATTTATTCTCCGACTATGAATTATCGCACAATCTCTTTTTAAGAGAGAGATTAGAGTGAGTTCATTTTATTTTGAACAACCTAAATAACTATTCCTATATAAACAAAACCCCGGCAAAATACTTACCGGGGTTAAGAAAGAACAAAGAAAGATACCAGGTTATTTCATTAGAACCATCTTCTTTGTTTGGGTGAAATTATCTGTATTCAGAGTATAGAAATAAACACCGCTTGCAAGAGATGATGCATCAAACTCTACCTGGTACGACTGCGCAGTTTTATAACCGTCTAATAAAGTAGCAACTTCTTTTCCTAATGCATCATATACTTTAAGAGTAACATTTCCTGCCTTAGGAATACTGAAATTAATTGAAGTTGTGGGGTTAAACGGATTCGGGTAATTTTGTGAAAGCCTGAAATCAGCAACTACACCGCCTAACTCTTTAACTGAAAGTACAGTCGTTCCACTATTTAATGCATTTAGCAATGCTGTATGATATGTATCTTTATTTGTATTAAAATCAGCCTTAGCATCAGCGAACCAGTTTAAGTCGCCGACAGGTAAACCATCTGTACCACCTGCCATCAAATCAGCATCGGTGTATGCAAGGTCAATAGGAATCGGCCAGTCAGAATAGATGAAGTCATTAGTTAAGTCTGTATTTATCACCCTCCAGAAAGGTAATGTAACTGCACTTGTAGTATCAACTGTTGCAAGTGCATATTCTTTTATTGCATCCACCTGATCGGTTAGAAGATCTGCGGTACTAGCAAAGGCAGGTAATTTTTCATACCATTTACCTTGAGTCAAGTATGGATAGTTTGTATCATCATTAAATAGTGCCTTAGTTCTATCATTCATTTTCATATTCTGTCTCACCCAGGTATCAAACCCATTGATAAACTCTGAGTTAGCTTCAGCACCTAAATCAGCTAATCTGGGATCCCAGTATGCAACATTAGCTTCAACCAGCCATTTCCTATCCACTTGTTCCATAGTCTCTGGCAATGGGGCAACATCAATAATACCCTGTGCTATATTATCTATAGCCTGTTCGCCCATATCCTGAGTCATATTGGGTCTAAAAGGATGGATGTTGCTATTTACAAATATATTATTAGTAACTATAGCATTACTCTGAACTCCCTGGGTTTCGAGAACTACATTTGAACAGTTTATAAATGTGTTATGATTAATAAAAATGAATTTAACAGGGTAGTTTCTGAATTTGTATATATAACCCTGAGCCATTACGTGTGTATTATTTTCAACCCACATAGTATCGGTATTATTGTCGACATTATCATATACACCGCCGTTACGTCTGCATGTATTACCACTCATGTTTACAAAATAGTTATCCTTGAAAAAGAGGCTGTTTCCTTCATTTGCGTTGGACTGTACAAATACCCACCAATTAATTTCCATTATATTATTTTCAAAAACAATTTTCCTATTAGCAGAACCGGTACCGAAAAATGCCCAGCCAATTGTACCATCAGGCGCACCGCAAACTATACTGGTGTTTTTAATTGTCAGATCGTTACCCCAGGTAATACCGCCAGGGTTAGCATTAATGCCGGATATAATAGGTGGTGTTGCCAGAGGATCATCATTATTAACTATACGGGTACTGTTTGATCCAACAATAACTACAGGTCTATCTGGTGTGGTAACACCAGCAGCCTGAGGATACCATCCTCCGGCTTTCAGTTCATAAACACGGCCGGCAGGAGCATCTGTATCAACAAGAAGAACATTATTTAAGGAACTGGCTTCCCCCCCCATATCGGTATAATCTTTAATTACAAGTGTATCCCCTCTTACTTCGGAAACATAATCCATTAATACTTGAGCAAAAGATGTAGATAATGAAATTAGTAATAGAACTATAAAAGGTAATAAAACCTTTCTCATATCGAACCTCCTTAAGTTAATTAGAAACAACTAAGTTAGTTAAATTTAGATTATTGTTTAATCTTATTCTTTAAAAATATTCTCCTATATTATTTAACATATTGTTATTTAGCTTTATAAATTGTACCTTAAATTTAGTTCGAATACTCTCGGTGAATATTGAATTCCCGACAGGTTGTCGAAAACAGGCCCATCACTTACTCTACGGAATTTCCGGTATGTTTCAGTAACATTGTGAAAGATGTTTATACCGTTTAACTGGAGACTCAAACCATTTAACGGGAGATCCTGCTTAAGAGTAAAATCCCATTTATAAATATTACCCGTAAACTGATCCTCTTCAGGTCTTATACCAACTGTGGTAATTACATTCCCTTGTAAATTGAATGAAATACGTGCGGAGAAACCTTTATAATCAACTCCAAGAGCAATATTTAAAATATCATCTCCCTGGTTCAGCAGTCTTTGAGTACTTATTGTATCCCTGGTAATATATACTGTTCTGGTTCTTAATTGTCCTTGTTCATTAATATATTGTTCCGTTCGTTGTTCATTAACTGGCCGATGATAATCCATCTCAGACCAAACTTTTGTATAATTTACATTCAGAACTACTAAATTTAAAGGCTGGGGTAAGTACCAGAAGTTTGTCTGCCATTCAAATTCCAAACCTTTTATATAAGCCGGAGTTGGATTATTTATCCAGGTTTGTATTCTTTGGTTCCGCGCCGGTGCATTGGTTCTTTGTGCTTCCCAAAATGCTGAATCAGGGAAGGATACATCATACAATGATATATTTTGAAAATAGATTTCTGTTGAAAAAAATTGATCATCTATTTTTTTATAAAAACCACCGACTGTAAAAAGTCCTATTTCATTGTTATAAAATGAGAGGTAAGCATCATAGTTTGTTGAAACCCCAGGCTTTAATTTTGGATTTCCTGCTTGACTTAAGACATCAGCCCCAGCAAGAAAGAGAGAATTCGGAAGAATAGCCCGGTAATCCGGACGTGAGATTGTTTTAGAATAAGCCAGCCTGATATCTGCCCAGTCTGTAAATTTATAGCGAAGCTGTGCATTCGGGAAAAAATTATCGTCATTCCGGTCAACATTATTTAAAGTATCTATCAATCTTCCATCGCCGTCAACGCCATGAGTCTGTAAAAAATTGGTTGCTTTGTAATCCATATTATAATGTTCATATCTTGTACCGGCAATTAAAGTCACCCGGGGACCAATGCTGAAAGTACCCATCAGATAGCCTGCAGAAAAAATTTCAGCCCCATGAAAATCGTTTTGTACAGATCCGGCTAAATGAACTCCTTGGTTTGGCCAGCCAGCTCGCGCTAAAGTATAAAAATCATCCATCATATCTATATCAAAAGCATAATTGAAGGGATAGGTTTCATTAAGAAAGTATTTACCTCTTGAGTAATCTGTGTTCTGGATATCAGTAAAAAGGAGACGATTGGCACTAGAAAGAACTTTGCCGGGAATAAAATCTACAACTCCATCCCAGGAAGGTCCATCTCCTGCTCTTCTATACCATCTGTTCAGGTCATTCTCGCGTGTTGTTCTTATAAATTTACCGCCTGCCTTAAAGATAGAAGAGAAGTCCTTCGAAAATGAAACCGGCAGGGTAAAATCAAGCTGAGAATTATATATATGCTGAGTGAATGCAACCTCACGGATTACCATCCAGTCTGCTAAACGAGCACTTTTATAATCTTCAGGGTTAACCTTAATTTTTAATACTTCATCATGTGTCAAAGTTTCCCTTAAACCAGCATAACTTTGACCAAAAGGGTTGTCAGGAGCCGGATTGGAAAAATTTGTATTATCTCCCGGATCAGCATATCTTATACCGGTATTGCGATCGCTGTATGAATAAGATAAGGTTAATTCTCCTTTTATATCGCCGAAATTATATTCAGTTTGAAGTGCGTTAGCAATTAACATTCTGTCATATTTATCCCTGTTTAATGCATATATAATTCTATTACCACCGAAATCAAATTGTGTATTGTGTGAAGCATTATCATTTATACCTTTGGTAATAGTATTTTGCAGCAATAACTTGCCGTCTGGAAGTTTGTAATCCATTATTAGACTTCCGCCAAATGATGAGACTACATTTTGCTGATCATTAAAAGTCAAGTTGTCCATTCGATATGGAGCAAGACCAAATGATTGTTCTCCATTTCTTGTAAAAGTAGTCGAAGTCTGATCATTACCAACTTCTGAACGGTCTGCATTCCCCTGTAGAAAAACACCAAGTTTATCATTAAAAAATCTGTTGCTAACACTTGCCCAGAATCTATAGTTACCGTATGTCATATCCTGCTGATTTAAACTCCCTTGGGTAAGCAAATCTAAATGAAGATTGGATGGTGCTTCACGCAGCCTTAAATTAACAACACCTCCGATAGCATTTGCATCCATATCAGGTGTAAGAACTTTCACAACTTCAATACCTGAGAGCATATTAGCTGAAATAAACCCTAAATTGGTGGCACGGGTATCTTGATCAGTTGAAGGGAGCTGAATACCATTTACCAGCACAAGATTATTCCTTGCATGCATTCCCCTTATTACAACCTGATCCCCGTTCATTAATGACAACCCGGGCAAGCGGCTTAAGGCTGTTGCTGCGTCAGCATCTGGTAGTTCGTGAATTTTTTCTGAGGAGACAATATTTTTTATAGTATTAGAAGAAAGCTGCTGGTTAATAGCCTCCAGCTGACCTTCAAGTTGACCTGTTACAAGTACTTCCTCACCTTCTATAGTTTGGAATAATAGTTTAATATTTATTTCCAGATCTTCACCACCCCTGATTTGAACAGGAACTTCTTTTTCCTGGTAACCAATATAACGAACTGTTAATGTATATGAACCGGGAGGAATTTTATTTATTGCATATCTGCCGTCCATATCTGTGGCTGAACCAAGGCTATAACCTTTCAACCATACATTTGCACCGAATAAAGGATCGCCGGTTATTGAGTCTGAAACAACCCCATGGATCTGTCCGGAGCCTTCCTGGGCAATCAGATATGAGGATGCTGACAACAGAAAAAAAGTAACTAAAAGAAATCTTGTAAAAATCATCATGGTTTTACCCCTGATTTTATTTTTAGGGTTATTAAATAATTTGTTTTTAGGAATTTTGGATAAGCTGGTAAGATAAGAATCAGAAAAGATGTTAAACTTAACATAAATACTTTCCCTGTAATTGTGGAAAAAGTTTGTTCAATAATTTGATTACAGTTTAATCTTTTTGAAACGTTTCAATTTT
>MGZZ01000001.1:9371-11622 GCA_001802795.1 Ignavibacteria bacterium GWC2_36_12
GTAGGCTTAGACTAATATTTCAAATTGTTTTTTAGATTTGTAATTGCTTAAATTGATTTTAACTGATAGTGTTTTTGTGAAAATATAAGTAAATAGAAGGAATAATTGTGAAAAGACGTGAGTTTTTCAAATGTACTGCTGCAACAGCTGGTGCTCTGACTCTTACGCCATTTGCAGATATTTTCGCCGATCAAAATAAGAAGAAATATGCGAATGATATTGTAACTCTCGGCAAAACAGGAATCAAAGTATCGCGGCTGGCTATGGGAACAGGTACCCACGGATTTAATCACCGCTCAAATCAGACCGTTGACCTCGGTATAAAAGGATTGGCTGATCTTTTACAAAAAGCTTACGAAGAGGGAATTAATTTCTGGGATTCGGCTGATCAATATGGTACTCATCCTCATCTTAAGGAGGCGCTTAAACGTGTACCAAGGGAAAAGGTAGTCATCCTTACCAAAACCAAAGCAACCACTGCAGATGAAATGAAAACTGATCTGGATCGTTTTCGCAAGGAAATCGGGACAGATTATCTTGATATTATTTTATTACACCTGATGAGAGATCCGGATTGGCCTGCTATAAAGAAAGGTGCTATGGATGTAATGGAAAAAGCGCGTCAGGATGGTGTTATACGTGCACATGGAGTATCCTGCCATACTTTAGGAGCGTTGGAAGCGGCGGCTAATTCAAATTGGGTTCAGGTTGATCTTGCAAGAATTAATCCCGAAGGTGCCGTAATGGATGCAGATGTCCTTACAGTTGAAAAAATTCTCAGGAAAATGCATAACAGTGGTAAAGGAATAATTGGAATGAAAATTTTTGGAGGAGGGCAGCTTGTTAATAAGATTGATGAATGTTTGAAATATGTTCTTAGTCTTGATTTTGTTGATGCTTTTACGATAGGACAGGAAAGTCAGAAGCAAATGTATGATCTGATAAAGCGGATTCCTGCTGCAAGTGTTTAAATCAAAAATTAAAAAGTTTAAATAATTTTTAACTCAGACTCTGTTTCTTAATCCAGGGAGAAAACATTGATTGCAAAGATTTTCTACTTTTCATCTTTCATTTGGCCTGCCTTGCGGGCAGGCAGGCATCTCCCATTTTCCATTTTTCTATTTTATCTCTTATTTGTTCAATACAACTTTGCTCAAATTACCGGTTCTAATCTGACTTTGAATGATTCTTCGTATTTTGAAAAACGTGGATTGAATATTCTGGTTTTCAGTAATTACTATGGTCTTTTCAATGATGAAAAGCTTAGCGGGATTGAAATTATTCATCATGGTGTTAGAACTGTAACCAATGGCGATGTAAGATTAAGTCCGACTCCTGAGCAGTGGGATCCTATCCCGCAATTTAAAGAACGAAAGGTTAATAAAGAGAATAATACTGTTGAGGCTTATTTATCTTATCCAAAATTTAACTTTGAGTATATGGTAAAGGCTGAAGCAAGAGATGGAGGAATACTTCTTACTATTAATCTCGAGAATCCACTTCCAAAAGAACTAGAAGGAACTGCAGGTTTTAATTTAGAATTTTTGCCGTCGGTGTATTTTGAAAAAACATATATGATGGATAATGAAAATGGTACGTTTCCACTCTATCCATCAGGTTCAATGGAAACCATATCAACTGGAAAAGTTGAACCAAAACCTTTAGCTGTCGGGAAAAGACTTACTTTAGCTCCAGAAGATCCTTTGAGGAGAATTACAATTGAAACGAGAGATCGAGAGCTTTCACTATATGATGGAAGAAATAAAGCACAGAACGGATGGTTTGTTGTCCGGGCACCGATCCCATCCAATAAAACAGGTAAAGTTGTTGAGTGGTTTTTAACTGCAAATACTATTTCTAATTGGGTGCGTTTACCGATGATAGCTAATTCTCAGTTGGGATATCATCCCGATCAGGAGAAAGTTTCTATAATAGAATTTGATAAGAATGATAAACCGCTTAACTCTGCCCGTTTATTAAAAGTAAATAATGATGGAAGTTATACAGAACAATTTAGGGGTGAACTAAAAAACTGGGGCAGTTACTTAAGATATAATTATTTCATTTTTAATTTTTCTTCAGTTAAAGAAAACGGGATTTATTTAATCGAATATGACACAATCAGAACTTCTCCATTCAGAATTGCAGAAGATATTTATGAAAATGCATGGCATCCTACTCTCGATGTTTTCTTCCCGGTTCAAATGGATCATATGTTTGTGAATGAAGCTTACCGTGTCTGGCATGGTGC
>MGZZ01000001.1:11638-11862 GCA_001802795.1 Ignavibacteria bacterium GWC2_36_12
GCTTTGCAAGCTCCGGTTAATCATGAACATTTTGATTTGTATGCACAGGGACCAACTACAGATACTCAATATAAACCTGGAGAGCATATTCCAGGCTTAAATGTTGGTGGCTGGTTTGATGCAGGTGATTTTGATATCAGGACTCAGACACATTATTCTGCTGTGTCAAATTTGGTTCAGGTCCGTGAAAATTTTGGTTTAGAAAGAGATGAAACAACTATCAA
>MGZZ01000001.1:11871-22814 GCA_001802795.1 Ignavibacteria bacterium GWC2_36_12
TCGTTATGTAGATATTCATCATCCCGATGGAAAGCCGGATATTCTTCAGCAAATAGAACATGGAATCCTGCAGTTGCTGGCACAATTTAAAGCTGTTGGTCATGCTATTAACGGGATTGTTGAAGCGCATCTCTCTCAATATACACATCTTGGGGATGCCTCAACAAAAACAGATAATCTTGTTTACAATCCTCAGCTTGATAGTTTGGAATCTGACCTGCCTGACGGCAAGGCAGATGGATTTACAAGCGGCACTTTTGATGACAGGTGGGCATTTACAAGTAAATCAACTCCATTGAATTATGGTTCCATTGCTGCGCTTGCTGCAGCAAGCAGAGTTTTGCCCGGGTATAATGACGAACTTGCTGATGAATGCCTGGAAACTGCTAAAAGAGTTTGGGAGGAAGAACATAGTCACGAACCGGATTTGTTCTCTCATGGCAACACAACCGGGGGTCCATTAAATGCAGAGGAATTAAAAGCAGCAGTTGAACTTCTGATCTGTACAAAAGAAAATAAATATGCTGACAGGATAAATGAGCTTCTTTCGAAAATGGAAGACAGGTTTAATTTTAATGCTTCTTATTTTGTTCGTGCAATTCCATATATGGATAAGTCTTATTCAAAAAAAATAGAAGAGCTGGTAAAAAATTATAAATCTAATCTAGATAGTCTGAACAAACGAAATCCTTTTGGTGTTTTTATTACCACAGGTGGATGGGCTGGTAATGGAGCAGTAGTTGGTATTGCATTAACAAACTACATCCTTCACAAAACATTTCCAGAAATAATTGATCCGGAATATGTCTGTAGAGGATTGAATTACATTTACGGTTGTCATCCCGGTTCAAATATTTCTTTTGTTTCAGGAGTCGGAACTGTTTCTAAAAAAGTTGCTTATGGAAATAACCGAGCTGATTATTCTTTTATTGCGGGAGGTGTAGTTCCGGGCGTATTGATAATAAAACCGGACTTTCCTGAGAATAAAGAAGACTGGCCCTTTCTATGGGGAGAAAATGAATATGTAATAAATCTTGGATCGAGTTATATATATTTAGTAAATGCAGTGAATGAATTGTTAAATGAAGATAGGAAATAGCACAAAAAAATTCTTTAATTATAATAAAACGAAAAGGGGAGATTGAATTGGAAAAATTTTTACTCGATTTAGTGAAAAAAGCTTATAGTGAAAAACGTCGTCTTGTAGCACCACTTATCGGCTTTCCCGGCGTAAAGATGACAGGATCAACAATAAAACTTGCCCAGCAAAATTATGGCGAACATTTTAAAGTATTAAAAAATATATCAAAAACATTTATGCCCGACGTAATCTTTCCACTGATGGATCTTTCGGTAGAAGCAAATGCTCTTGGCAGGTTTACGGTTTTTCCCAAAGGGGAATCGGCAACCGTTATTAAAGATGAATTCACTTTATCTGATCTTGAAAAATTAGAAAATGTTGATATTACATTTGACAGCCGTGTCCTGGCATATGTTGAAACTTTGAGTTTAATGAAAAGTGAACTGCCTCCATTTGTATTCAGAGGGGCTTATGTTACAGGTCCGTACACACTTGCTGCTCTACTGATGGGAGCGGAAGAAGCTGCTGTTTCAACTATTTTGCATCCTGAAGAACTGCACAATGTCTGCAAGCTTGCTGCAAAAAAGATATTGGATTACGTGGAACTTTTAATTTCATCCGGTGCACAAATAATCTGTATTTTGGAACCGAGCGCCGTTATGCTCGGTCCGCACCAATTCGAACAATTCTCGGTGCAATATGTGCGTTCAATAAGTCGTGTTTGCGAAAATGCAAGTGTTGCTTCGGTATATCATATTTGCGGCAATACAATGCATCTTGTAGAAATAATGGCGGAAGCCGGTGTTGATGCACTAAGTTTAGATTCTGCTGAAGCCGGTGTTAATCTTCCATCTGTAGCAGAGAAAATACCAGGGGATGTTATAATAACAGGGAACATCAGTCCAATCGGTTCTCTCCTTAGAGGAAAACCCGGTACTGTTCAGAAAGAAGTGCTCCAATTATTAAAGAGTATGGAATCATATCCCAACTTCATTCTCAGTACGGGATGCGATCTTCCGCAGGAAACTCCTTTGGAAAATATACATGCATTTATGAAAGCAGGACGTGATTATAGATTTAACTGAATTAGTTATTAAACTGAAGTTACTTAAATTGATCAAAATGATCTTTTGTTATTCCGAACCTGCCTTGCATACCATCGGTATGTAAACCGGCAGGCAGGCAAGTTCAGCATGACTTTTGCGTAACTTCGGTTATTAATTATAATGCTTGAAAGTGTATAAATGAAAAAAAACGTTTTATTTCTTGTAATGCTCTTTGCTCCTTTAAGATTTTCACAAACCGATTCAGTCTTATCCGGTGTTTACAACTGGAGTGATCTTGATCTGCAAGTAGAAAAAACAGATTACTTTGAGAAGAGACAAATTCTTGAAGGCAGCGTTACTGATAATGAAAATCTTAACGTTTATGCTTTAACAATCGAACCGGGAAAATCATTAAAAGAAAAAAATAATGAAGAAACTTTAATTATTATAAAAGAAGGCGAAGTAAAAATTTCTGTAAAAGATGATAACAAAATTTTAATTCCCGGAAGCATTGCTTTAATTATGTCGGGCGATGATTATGAAATAGAAAATTCGGGAGATAAGGATGCGACATATTATGTCTTTCTTTATAAATCAAAATATCCTGTTGATATTCAAAGAGGAATTGAGACTGGTGGATCTTTTATGATTAACTGGAATGATCTTGAATTTCATCCGCATGATAAAGGTGGCATAAGACAATATTTTAACAGACCGACTTCAATGGCTAAAAGGTTTGATATTCATGTAACTAATCTTAATGCAGGAATAAAAAGTCATGAGCCTCATACGCACAGAGCGGCAGAAATTGTTTTAATGATAAACGGAAACACTGAAATGGAAATCGGAAATGGTTTGTATAAAGGTACGGATGGAGATTTATATTTTCTCGGTTCAAATGTTCCGCATGCAATTAAAAACACAGGAACTGAATCCTGTATATATTTTGCAATTCAATGGGAATAAAAAATCTATATGAAAAAAGAAACAAAAAAATTAAGAAGCCAGGAATGGTTTGGTGGTTCGGACAAAATGGGATTTGTTCACCGCTCGTGGTTAAGAAACCAGGGCTATCCTGATGATCATTTTCGCGGCAAGCCGGTAATTGGTATTTGCAACACGTGGTCTGAGTTAACACCTTGTAACGGACACCTAAGAGATTTTGCTGAGATAGTTAAGAAGGGCGTTCTGGAAGCAGGAGGTTTTCCTCTTGAATTTCCTGTTATGTCTTTGGGCGAAACGATAATGCGTCCAACAACAATGTTGTTTCGGAATCTTGCAAGTATGGATGTGGAAGAATCAATCCGTGCAAACCCGATTGATGGTGTTGTGCTTTTAACAGGCTGTGATAAAACAACTCCTTCAACAATAATGGGAGCGTGCAGCGTTGATCTGCCGACGATTGTTGTTCCCGGCGGACCCATGCTTAGCGGAAGATTTAAAGGAGAATTTATTGGTTCCGGTTCTTTTAGCTGGACAATAAAAGAAAGACAAAAGAAAAATACTTTTTCCGAAGAAGATATGCTTGAAGCAGAAATTTGTGGTTCGAGAAGCGCAGGGCATTGCAATACAATGGGAACAGCTTCAACAATGGCAACAATGGTAGAAGCTTTGGGTCTCACCTTACCGGGAATGTCTTCAATTCCTGCAGTTGATTCCCGCAAAAAAGTTTTAACTCAATTATCAGGTCGACGAATTGTTGAAATGGTGAATGAAGATTTAACTCTTTCCAAAATTCTTACAAGAAAAGCATTTGAGAATTCAATCATTGTAAATGCAGCTGTCGGAGGTTCGACAAATCTTTTAATTCATTTGCTCGCAATTGCGGGAAGAATCGGCGTTGAATTAAATCTTGAAGACTTTGATAAACTTGGAAGTAAAATTCCGTTGCTCGTAAACTTAATGCCTTCCGGAAAATACCTGATGGAAGATTTCTTTTATGCCGGCGGTTTGCCTGTAGTTCTTAAAGAACTTGAAAATTTATTACATCACGATGTGTTAACAGTTAATGGTAAATCACTAAAAGAAAATAATGCAAACGCCAAATGTTATAATGATGATGTGATCGCAACTCTCGATAAACCATTTCAGCATAATGCAGGCATTGCAGTGCTGAAAGGAAATTTATGTGAGAATGGCGCTGTAATAAAACCATCGGCTGCAACGCCAAAATTAATGAAGCACAAAGGAAGAGCAGTTGTCTTTGAAAGTATGGAAGATTATCATGCAAGAATAGATGATCCCAACTTAGACATTGATGAAACTTATGTCATTGTTCTTAAAGGGGTCGGACCAAAAGGATATCCCGGTATGCCTGAAGTCGGCAATGTTGATCTTCCTGAAAAATTAATTCAGAAAGGTGTAAAAGATATTGTAAGAATTTCAGACGGCAGAATGAGTGGAACAGCTTACGGAACAGTTGTTCTTCATATTTCACCAGAGTCTGCAATCGGCGGAACGCTTGCTTTAGTTAAAGATGGTGATATGATTGAATTGGATGTCGCTAACCGTAAATTACATCTCGATATTTCCAATGATGAATTGAAAAAACGAAAAGCATTGTGGGTTCAGCCCGAACCTCACACTGACAGAGGTTATGTGAGATTATTTCTCGATCATATCCAGCAGGCGGATAAGGGCTGCGACTTTGATATCTTAGTCGGTAAATCCGGTTCTGTTGTTAAGGGAGATTTGCATTAGTAGCATAACGTCATGCTGAACTTGCCTGCCTGCCGGCAAGGCAGGTTTCAGCATCTGAGATTTGCTACGCAAGAGATTCCGAAACAAGTTCGGAATGACATAATTCATAAATAACCTAAAGGAACAAATGGTTGTTATATATTTACTACTAAGCGTTGTTCTAATTATTCTTCTTACTGCAAAATTAAAAATCCATCCTTTCATAGCACTTTTTCTAGTTGCAATTTTTTACGGCTTGTTTGCCGGAATGCCGTTGAATGAAATAGTCACTTCAGTCAATCAGGGATTTGGCGATACGTTAGGAAAGATAGGCTTGTTGATCGTACTTGGAGTAATAATAGGATCTTTCTTAGAAAATTCCGGCGGTGCTTATGCAATGGCAGAAAAAGTTTTGAAAATTATCGGGAAGAAAAGAGTCCCGACAGCAATGGGAATAATCGGGTACATTGTTTCGATTCCTGTTTTTGCAGACAGCGGATTTTTACTTTTGTCTCCTTTGAATAAAAGCTTATCGAAGAAAGCCAAAATTTCTTTAGCCGGTTCGGCAGTTGCTTTAGGCTTGGGATTAACAGCAACGCATACGCTTGTTCCGCCGACTCCCGGTCCGATTGCTGCTTCAGGAATTTTAAATGCTGATCTTGGTCTTGTTTTGTTGTGGGGATTATTAATTAGTGCACTCGCTTTAGTTGTGGGATTACTCTTCGCTACAAAATATGTTTCCAAAACTTACATTGATCCTAATCCTGATGTAAGCGACGCAGAAATTGAAGCGAAGTTAAAAGATGCGCCGGGAGCTTTCAAATCTTCTATCCCGATAATCGTTCCTATTCTTTTAATAATCTTGAGATCACTTGTAAATCAATTTGGAAAAGATCCCGATGGAACTTTAGTGCAATTCATTTCATTTATCGGTGAACCTGTTATTGCACTTTTAATCGGAATGTTCCTTTCTTTTCTTCTCCCCAAAAAACTGAACAAAGAAATGCTTTCAACTACCGGCTGGGTGGGACAATCATTAACAGGTGCCGCTTCAATTATTTTAATTACCGGTGCCGGAGGAATTTTCGGAAGGGTTTTACAAAATTCAGGTATCGCAGATGTAATCGGTTCAACTTTAGCCGATGTTAATTTAAGCATCTGGCTTCCGTTTCTTTTAGCCGCGGCAATTAAAACTGCACAAGGTTCTTCAACTGTTTCTTTAATTACAACTGCTTCTATAATGATGCCTATGATGAATACACTTGGCTTTGTAAGTGAAATGGAAAAAGCGATGGTTGTCATTGCAATCGGTGCTGGCTCTATGGTTTTTTCACATGCAAATGACAGTTTCTTCTGGGTCGTTACACAAATGTCAGGTATGGATGTTAAATCCGGTTACAGGTTATTCAGCTTTGGCACTTTTGTTTTGGGAACTTCGGCAGCATTAATTTTATTCATTTTTTATTTAATACTTGTTTAGGACTAAGCCGTTGTTTGAAATAAAAATGAGATTAAGACAGTTAATCATGATGAATAATTTAGTATTAACCACGACTTCAGTCGTGGGTTTGGAAGAACCAATAAATATAATCGACCGTTTTAACGGTTTCAAAAATCATTTTATACAATGGCATAGACTAATATGAGATTATATAAAACAAAAAATTGTGTAGTCATAGAGGCAGATGAAAAATTTTATCTTTTAAAAGATGAAGATTGGGATTCTTTTGTGAATGATGATAACCTGTTTGATAAGATGTTGAAGAATATTCAATCTGGAAAACTTTTAGATAGAGGAAAGGATATACTTAACAATATTGAAGCGCCGATCCATTCACAGGAAATATGGGCAAGCGGCGTTACTTATATGAGAAGTAAAATTGGAAGGCAGGAAGAATCGAAGAATGCCGGAGGCGGAGATTTTTACGGAAAAGTTTATGAAGCAGAACGCCCTGAGTTATTCTTTAAAGCAACGCATCATCGCGTTGCTAATCCCGGAGGGAAAGTAAGAATAAGAAAAGACTCAACATGGAATGTACCTGAACCGGAATTAACATTGATGATAACTTCTTCAGGAAAAATTGTTGGTTATACTATTGGAAATGATATGAGCTCGAGAAGCATAGAAGGGGAAAACCCGCTTTATCTTCCGCAGGCAAAAACTTACGATGGTTGTGCTGCTGTTGGTCCTTGCATTTATGTTACGAAAGAACCTCTTTCTCCAGATACGGTTATCGATCTTGAAATTAAAAGAAGTGGAGAAACAGTTTTTCAGGGAGATGTTGAATTAAATCAATTAAAAAGAAAACCGGAAGAATTAGTTTCATTTCTTTATAGGGAATGTTCATTCCCAAACGGAAGCTTGTTAATGACAGGAACAGGTATCGTTCCTTCAAGTGATTTTAGTTTGCAAAGCGGTGATGAAATAATTATTACAATTGGACTAATAGGGACATTAATAAATACGGTGAAATAATTATGGAATTAAAAGGAGTAAATTTTATTGGTAATGAATTGTCAGCAGATGGGAAAGAAACTTTTAAAGGAGTGGACCCTGCAACAGATAAAAAATTGTTACCTGATTTTCACGAGGCATCGTCTCACGAAATAGACGAAGCAATAAATAAAGCTGAACTCGCTTTTACTGAATACAGTAAAAAAAACGGAAAAGAAAAAGCATTATTTCTCGAAACAATCGCTGAAGAAATTCTTGTACTCGGCGATGATTTATTGGAAAGATGCAACAAAGAAACAGGATTGCCTCACTCAAGATTAACCGGTGAAAGAGGAAGAACAGTTAATCAACTGAAATTATTTGCTGAACTTCTTAAAGAAGGATCATGGGTTGAAGCAAGAATTGAAACTGCAATTCACGACAGACAGCCTTTGCCAAAACCGGATATCAGAAGTATGTATAAAGCTATAGGTCCGGTTGGAATTTTTGGTGCGAGTAATTTCCCTTTAGCTTTTTCAGTTGCCGGTGGGGATACCGCATCTGCGTTGGCGGCAGGCTGCACTGTGATTTTTAAGGCTCATCCGGCACATCCCGGCACTTGTGAGCTTGTTGCGAGTGCAATTATAAAAGCAGTTCAAAAAACTAATATGCCTGACGGAACTTTTTCAATGGTTCACGGAAGATCAACCGATGTGGGAATGGCGATTGTAAATCATCCTTTTATTAAAGCAGTCGGGTTTACCGGTTCATACAAAGGAGGCAAAGCAATTTATGATGCTGCTGTTAAGAGACCTGAACCGGTTCCTGTTTATGCCGAGATGGGAAGTTCAAACCCTGTATTTATTCTTCCCGGTGCATTGAAGGAAAGGAAAGAAGAAATAGCCAAAGGATTGGCTGCTTCAGTTACATTGGGAGTAGGTCAGTTCTGTACAAATCCCGGTCTTGTATTTTTAGAGGAATCAAAAGAAACAAAAGAGTTTCAAAAATATGCTGTTGAAAATTTTGTAAATGCCGATGCAGGGACTATGCTGACGTCCGGGATACAAAATGCTTATCAGAATGGAATTAAGAGCATAGCGGGTAAACAAGGGGTTCAGTTATTGGCTGAAGGGAAAACGGGCAATGCAGTTGGAGAAGGAAGAGCTTACCTTTTTCAGACAAATGCAGATAATTTTTTAAATAATGAAAATCTTGAAGAAGAAATTTTTGGTCCTTCGACTTTAACTGTTAAAGCAAAAAGCAAATCAGAGCTTTTGAAAGCAGCACATAAATTACACGGACATCTTACCATTACTTTACATGCAACAAAAGAAGATTTAGAGAATTATAAAGATTTAATTTCTATTCTTGAAAGAAAAGCTGGAAGATTAATCATCAATGGGTTTCCAACTGGTGTCGAAGTTTGCCACTCGATGGTTCATGGTGGACCTTTTCCTGCAACAACAGACAGCCGCACATCTTCTGTCGGAACTTTAGCAATTAACAGATTCGTACGTCCTGTAAGTTATCAAAACTTTCCTGATGAACTCTTACCTGATGAATTGAAAAATGATAATCCGCTTGGTATATGGAGAATGGTTAATGGCGAGAGGAAAAGGTAACAAAGTTAACTTAGTTCTTTAAATGAACCGTTACTTTAGGTGAATTAGCAAAATACTGCCAGGCACTTTCGGCTTCTTCTTTTGATAGGTGATTATTAAACACAACAAATCTGTATTTAAGAACATACTTCTTTCCCGGTTCCAATAACCAGTTTTTATCTTTTGTCGGTGAAAAATTAACAAACATATCGCCACGTCCATTCTGATTTTCAGGCCAGATGCGGAGAGGTTCAGGATAATTATAATTAGTTGGATAAGACATAATTACAACACCTGCGTAATCATTATCTACCTCACCTTGAACAATACACCACCTTGCTTTTGTTCCGTCAGCATCCTTTCTCGTTTTTCCTTCCGAAGTTAAAACTTCGCTGTTATCTTTATTCCATTGTTCGGTAGTGCGCAAGCCTAATCCGCCATAGCGGTACTCAAGCAGCAGAACAGGGCTTTCGCTTGCACAATTCATTTCAATATTAATATCTACAAAATAATAATCCTGATCATCTTCAGGCTTGTAAACTCTTACTGATTGCAATTCATTTATAGCAACTTTCTCGCTTCCATTCTTTTTAAAAACGACATGGTCAAGAAGAGTTTTATATTCAGAAAATATATAACCATTTGAGATAGAAATAAATTTTGCAAAACGAACAGTTCCTTTCTTGTCGCCGAGATTCCAGAAATCAACTGTGTCTCCTTCGAATAAAACGTGCGTCCACGGATTCCAGATACCATAATGATGGTAATGGTCCGGTGGTTGAATGCGTGTTAAAATTTGACCGTGTGGTGACCAAAGAGGATGAATGAATGAGCTTCTTTTGTAAGCCGTATCAATTCCCGCGGGAGGATAAATTGTTTTGAAATTATATTGTAACAAACCCTTCTCGTCTGAATGAATTGTCAATTTACCACTGTCAACCACAGCTTTGATTTGTTCGGGTTTTTCAGGAACTCCTTGTTCAAGTTCGAAAAAAATTTTTTGCTGTTTGCTTTTACCAGGTTTAATAATCCAGTTAAGGATTCTTTTTTCTCCCGAATCTATTTGAAATGGGACAGGGATCTTTTTTTCATTTTCGATTTCAAATAAAATCATAGCAGTATCAGGAAGAAAGGCAATATCATCAATGCTGACACTTACCGGAATGTGCAGCCCATTTGTTTCTTCAGGAAGTTCGATTTCGAATTTTGCAATGCTTTGAGGGTAAATTATTGATATTCCTGAAAATAAGATTAAGGATAGGATTTTACGAATCATTGTTAATCTTTCACTAACTTTATTTAAGAAATCTGATTTAAATAATATCCGGGAGAAATAATATTATGTTTAACTGCAAATATAAGATATCATTCTCTTATTTCTTTTTTTGTTTATTCTTTTTGAGCAATTTTCCTTTTAAAGCCCAGGATAAAACCGGAACGAAAAAAATTCTAAGAACAATTGCTGATGCAATTCTTAATGATGCGACATTTCAATTTGTTGATAAAAAGACATCTATGAAGATAATAACATCGGTTATCCTGCTTACTCAATTCGTTATAGATTAAAACAAATTGCTCACTTTATCCTCTCCTTACTTGAGATTGTGTGATAATTCATAATCGGAGAATGAATATTCAATTATTTATTGAACCCCTACATGGTTCTTTTATCCTGGGAGAACATCTTTTCTACAAATATTAAGTTCCTACGGAACTTGTTTTAAGAATTCCGTTAGGAACCTGACTGCCGTTAGGCAGGTTCAATATTTATAGAAATAAAACAATCAACAAAGAATCAAGAACACCGTAGGTGTTCAACATTTTTAGTAAGTATTTTGCTGCACTATGATAATTGTATATACAATTTTATTAATATTTATAATTTAAAACCTAATTTTCATACAACCTTACTTAGGAGAGGGTACGTGAATTTAGAAATTATATTTTTTTAGAAGGACTCTAACAATTATACCCCGCTAAAAGCGCTAAAACCCCCATCGATAGGAATTATTGTACCTGTAACAAATTTTGAGGCGTCGCTTGCAAGCCACATAATTGCACCGATAAGTTCATCCGGCTCCCCGAATCTTTTAAAAGGTGTA
>MGZZ01000002.1:0-44193 GCA_001802795.1 Ignavibacteria bacterium GWC2_36_12
CTATAAAGAGGGAAACGCACAAAAACATCTCATAGATATTCAGGGGATTCTTGCTAATTCAAAAGAACTTATTGATTTTGATTTTCTTAACAAGGCTATTGCCGACAGGTCACTAGATGAATATTGGGGTAAAGCCATAGAAGGCACAACATAGTAAACAGGAGGCAGTAAGCATTAATAAGCAATGAAATGATGAATAATGTGAGATGGGAATGACTACGAATAACCAATGACTATTGAAAAGGAAGATGTTTGATGGAAAATGGAAGATGGAATGACAACTGAATGACCAATGACTATTGAAATGGAAGATGGTTGATGGAAGACTTGTCCGGCGTCCTGTCCGCCGAAATCTCTGATGAAGGCGGAAGCCCGAAGGGCGGAGACGGATGTAAAATGGGAATCTTTCAATCTTTCAATTTTGTAATTGCCCGAATAACAATTGATTGACTACGAATGACCAATGACAATTGAATGACCAATGACGAATGATGGGATGATCCTGTATCCCGCATCTGGTATCCGGTATCAGAGGCAAGTAGAATGAGATGATGGGATTATGCGATAATTGTATTTATATTAAAATAATATTAAATATTCTTGTAATGAAAAAAGAAGTATATAGTAGGCTAAAGGATTCCTTATCGGGTAGACAGGAAATTGATTTTGCTTACATATTTGGGTCGTTTGTTAAATCCGATCATTATCATGACATTGATGTTGCTGTACATCTGGAGAAAAATTTCAATCCGGATGACTACAAAAAATTTCCATATGGATATGAAAGCAACTTAATATCCGATATTTCGGCTTTGTTAAGAAATGATAAGATTGATTTGGTGATCATTAATAAAGCGGGAATTCTGATACAACAACGTATCATAAATACCGGCGTACTTTTATTCGAACGCAACAAATATAAAAGGATAAGCTACGAAAATTATATCCGGCGTCTTTATATTGATGCCGAACCTTTGAGAAAAATAAAAATGTTTTATTTAAAGAGACATTTAAATAATGCCTGACCTGGAAATTATTGAAAAACACCTGTCTGCTTATATATCGGATCTTAGCAATCTTGAAAAGCATAGTCCGGTTACGGCAGATGATCTTAAAAGAAATACTGACCTTTTGTGGATATTGGAACGAGGTGTTTATCTTTTAATTCAGAATCTTTTTGATATGCTGGCTCATATAGTGTCCGCTGACTTTAATGAAAAATGGGATTATTACTCTGACCTTGGAGAAGTGCTCAGCAAAAATAATATTATTACCGATGAAGAAAAAAAGATACTAACACAAATGGCAGGTTTCAGAAACAGGTTGAGTCATGAATATCTTGGTTTAGAAGCAGGTGTGTTAGCTGATATTGTGAATAACAGGTTAAACGATTTCAAAAAATTCCTCCAGTTAATTAAAAGTTACTGTAAGCTTTAATCTTCCTCAATGACTAATGACAATTGACTAATGACCAATGACTATTGATTGACTACAAATGACCAATGACAATTAAATGACCACGAAAGATGATGAGCTTATGTGATTGTCCGACGACCTGTCCGCCGAAATCTCGATGAAGGCAGAAGTCTGAAAGACGAAGACGGATGTATGATGGAAAATGGGAATGACAACTGAATGACCAATGACTATTGAAATAACCCCGAATGCCTGCCCGCCGTAATATAATGCAGGCGGGAGCAATGACAATTGAATGACCAATGATTATGAGAGAGCCTTGCTTTTTTAAGTCCCGATAAGTATTGTTAAACATTCAATTAAAAAAATAACCTCGTACAGATAGTTCAAGTTCACAAAGAAAGGGATTTAAATGGAAAGGATTGTAAACATAAAGATTGAAAAATTACCGGAGGGTTACTATCTGGCAACCTCAGATAATGTACAAGGTTTAGTAGCTCAGGGAAGAACTATTTCTGAAACAATTGAAATAGCCAGGGATGTAGCTAAAAAATTAATTGAAGCAGGGAAAAATGGACACAAAAACCCTCGGTAAATTTCTCCCGAAATCTCACTTTCTTGAATTGCCCTTTTCTGTAGTTGCAATGGTTGCATTTGGGTCACGGGTAAAAGAATATTATAATGAAGATTCTGACCTGGATTTACTGGTGGTTGCTTCTGGCATTCCACAGAAAAGGCACAGGAGAGGGAAGGAGATCGCTTTACTGAAAAAACGATTGCCGCTTATGCCGATGGATATTCTCCTTCTTTTAAAGGAAGAAACTCTGTCTAATTTCAAAAACCACAACCCCCTTTTTCTGGATATTGCAACAGAGGGAATCATACTTATTGATACTGATGGACTACTGGCAAATATAATTGAAGAAACACGAAATTATATTAAGCAGAATAAAATTCAAAAAGTAACAGATGGATGGATTTTCCCGGTTAAAGAAGGCGCTCCTACATTTTTATCAAAAGTTAGTAATGAAGACTTTTCTAATGCCATGCTTCGGGATGGAGAAAGGGATCTGGCGATTGGTAAAAGATTAAAAGAAGAGGCTTTTTTTGATAAATCGGTTTATCACTTTCAGCAGGCAGTAGAGAAGTTTATAAAAGCTATACTGATAGCCATGGGGATTTTTAAAAAGACACACTTTGTCGGGGAAGAATTAAGAGCTCTTATAGATAAGGGTACTATTCCCGGGCATTGGAAAGAACAATTATCTGATGCTGCAGAAATTTCCGAAGGAATTGAGCCTGAAGTTTCGCTTAGTCGGTATCCCGGAATTTCTCAGGATGCTCTCTGGCTTCCCTATGAGGAATATGAAGAATCGGATTCTCAGCAGGCACAGCAAAAAGCAGAAAGAGTGTTGTTAATAGCAAAGAATTTTGTCACACAATGGTTTGGAAGTAAGAAAGAAGAATGAAAAGATGAAAGATGTTTGATGGAAGATGGGAAATGGATGATGGTTGATGGAAGACGAAAATAGTAAATGAGAATCTTGCAATCTTATAATGACTAATGACTAATGACCAATGACTATTGAATGACGGGAGATGGCAAAGGGCAAAAGTGAAAGTGAGACAATGAGATGATGGGAATGTGAGATGATGAGAAATTCTGAATCCAGTATCCGGTATCCCGCATCCAGCATCCGGTATCAGAGTTCAGTAAGCAGTAGGCAATGAATGACCACGAGAGAGAGATGATGAGTGATGTAATTATGTGAGTTGGGAAAAGGCAAAAGGCATAGGGATGATGAGCGATAAGAAGTGAGAAACGGCAGAAGGCAAAGGCGGAAGTTGGGACAGTTATATAAAAGGCAGTTCAATACAAGAAGAAAACCTAAACTTGTTTTTAAACCCGACTGATTTGTAATGTATATTTGGTAAAAAAATACAGCTAATTTTAATAATGATCAAATTAAAATATTTATCTGAAGAAGAAAAAAAAGCTGTGGAGGAGATTAAAGAAAGAATCTTATCTCTTTCAGGAATAAAATTAAAGGGCATTTATCTCTTCGGCTCGAAAGCGCGGGGTGACTATGATCCGGAGTCGGATATCGATCTTGCCATAATCATTGATGGACTTGACAGAGGAATGAAACGAAAAATTATTGACATTGTTGCAGAAATTGAGACAAAGTACATCGTTGTTGTTTCTTCATTAGTTTTATCCTTAAAGGATTTTACCGATCTTAAAGAACACGAAAGAAGAATAGCACTTGATATTGAAAGAGAAGGTTTGCCCGTATGACCCAACAAAATAAAAAGATCAATATTTCACAGGAACTTGAAAGAGCAAAAGATTGTCTTAAGTCTGCAGAACTGCTGATGTCTCACGGGCAATATGCTGATGCAGTCTCAAGGTTGTATTATTATGTTTATCACAATATTAGAGCTTTGCTGCTTTCCAGGGGTTTTGAGCCGAAAACACATGAAGAAACATTAAGGCTTCTTGGTTTGCACTTCATTAAACCCGGGATATTTGAGCCTGGTTTATCTCACAGTTTCGCTAAACTCATGAAATATCGCGGTGAAGCTGACTATAACCCCTCATATGTTTTTACAAAGGAAGATTATGACGATTTTAAAAGGGAGTCTGATTTACTGAATAGTCAAATAATAGAATTCCTTCAAAAAGAAGGACTGATTAATAAAAGCGGAACGCGGGACCAATGACAAATGACAATTGAATGACCAATGACTATTGAATGGAAGATGTTTGATGGAAGACCTGTCCGGCGTAGCCCGAAGGGCGGAGACGGATGGAAGATGGAATGACAACTGACTGACTAATGTCCGATGACCAGAGTTGGGAAATGGCTCGCCTCGTCTCCGACTCGTCGGAGCGGGCAAACGGCAAAAGTGGAGTGAGACAATTAGATAATGGGAAATTGAGACTTTGGGACTGTGGGATGATGAGAGATGAGTAATGTGATATGAAAAATGGGAGAGGCAATATGCGATGAATGACTACGAATGACCAATGACTATTAAATGACGGGAGATGGCAAAGGGCAGACGGCAGAAGTGAAATGGTAAATGGATGATGGAAGATGTAAAATGGAAATTGTAGAACGAACTTAATAACTTAATAACCTGAGAGCTTAACAACCTATTAACCCTGATACCAATCCGGTATCCCGCATCCGGAATTAAGTTACTGAGCTATTAAGCTATTGAGAATCGTAAACCCAATAACCCAATTTCTTAACAACCTAATAACTTGAAAAAATCAATCTTTTAATCTTTCAATTTTGTAATTGCCCGAATAACAATTGATTGACTACGAATGACTAATGACAATTGACTGACTATCGTTGGATGATGAGATGCTGAGAAATCCGGTATCCCGCATTCGGTATCCCGTATCATAGTTCAACTGAATGACCAATGACAATTGACTGACGAATGATGGGATGATCCCGTATCCCGCTGATTAAGCGAATGGTATCGGAGCGCAGTGTTTATAAGCCGTTATAATAGAATGTTAAAGAAATTAAAAGTATTTTAACATTAGCTACTTTGCAGAAAGTGAAAAAAATTTTTATGGACAAGCATCATTTATTTCAAATGATAAAAGATTTTCTTTTAAAAGAAAAGGAGATAGAATTTGCTTATCTATATGGGTCTTACGCAGTGAATAAAGAAACACCTTTAAGCGACATAGATATTGCTGTATATCAAAAATCCGATAAGCCCGCGTATGATTTTCGAATGACCGAATTTAAAATTGAAAGTAGTTTAGTCAGAATATTACCCGAATATAAATTTGATGTGAGAAGCCTTAACGATGCCCCAATAATAATAATAGGCAAAATACTAAACGAAGGCAAAGTTTTATTCTTTAAGGATGAAAAATTCTATTATGATTACCTTGTAAATAACAGGTTGAGGTATATGGATTATTCCATCACCTATAATCCCTTGTTCGATCAAAGGTATGAGAATTTGTTAAATGATAGATAAACAAAAAATAGAGAGCCTGTTTAAAGAGCTTGATACGTATTTAAAAGAAGTAAAGCAATTGAGTCTTTTATCTGAAGTAGAATATTTAACTAATGTCAGGAATATTTATAGCGGAAGATATTTGTTGCAAATTTCTATAGAAACCTGCATCAACATAGGCAATCATATTATCTCAAGAGAAGCATTGGGAATTCCCAAGGATTATTCCGACACTTTTAGAATACTTCAAAGTAACAATATTATATCTACATCTCTTCTGGAGAGATTAATATTAATGACAAGATTTCGTAACAGGATTGTTCATCTATATTGGGACATTGATGATAAGCTGGTTCTGGAAATAATAAAAAATAATTATGAAGATTTCATTAATTACAGAACTGAAATACTGGAACATCTGAAAAAAAATCAGTCTAAGGATCTATAAGAAAATATTGATCTTGCGTTTCTGATACTATATCCCTAGACAATTGAATGACCAATGACGAATGATGGGATGATCCGGTATCCCGCATCTGGTATCCGGCATCAGAGTCCAACTGTATACCAATGACAACTGAATGACCAATGACAATTGATGGGATGATCCGGTATCCCGCATCTGGTATCTGGTATCCGGCATCAGAGTCCAACTGTATACCAATGACAATTGAATGACCAATGACGAATGATGGGATGATCCGGTATCCCGCATCTGGTTTATCAACCGAAGGTTGGTATCCGGTATCTCGTATCCCGTTAAATCAACCGAAGGTTGGAATCCCGTATTTGGTCCTAAATGTTGGTAGGGGTGATGGTTGATGGAAGATTTTTACAGAAGTTATTGATAATTTTATGAAAACAATATGAACCCTTTCAGCTACGGCACAATAGTAAAAGAACCCTATTTTTTTAACAGGCATGTTGAATGCGATAAGATAGTCTCTACGCTTTCCGGCGGGAACAATCTTGTGTTATTTGCCCCGCGCAGGTTTGGAAAAACATCCTTGGTCTTGTACGCAGTTGAAAAATTAGAAAAAATGAAATATACGTGTGTGTATTTCGATTTTATGCCGGTTTATTCCCGTGAATCTTTTATTCAAACATACTCAAAGGCGTTAGTTTCCACCCAAAGCAACTTGCAAAAGGCAGTAAAGGCTACTGCGGCATTTGTTAAAGGCATTCGTCCAAAATTAGTTTTTGATCAGTCAGGCAATCCTGAGTTCTCTTTAGATTTTACAGAAAATAAAATTGATGAGAAAACACTTGGAGAAATTCTTGATCTACCTGAACATCTGGCATCGCCGGATAAACGTTTTATCATTGTACTTGATGAGTTCCAGGAAATAAATAAGCTAAATGGTGAAAATTTTGAAAAATTATTCCGTAGTAAAATACAGCATCACCAATATGTAAACTATCTGTTTTTAGGCAGCCGTACACATTTGCTGAATGATATGTTTAATAACAAAGGGCGGGCATTTTATAATGCAGCTATGTTGATGCAAATTGGTTCTCTGCCGCAAGAAGAAACAGTTGATTTCCTGATAAGCAGGTTTGCTTCCTCAGGTATTAAAATAGAGCAGCATCTAGCTCTGTTCATCATCGAACAAGCAGGCGTCATTCCTTATTACATTCAACTTTTAGCTGCTGAAGTTTGGCAGTACGTGGTGAATTCTATACAAAAAATTGATAGGGAGCTTATTATTAAGTGTGCCGAAAAAATTGTTGATTTGAAAAGCGATTATTATTACGAACTTTATGATAAACTATCAGCATATCAAAAAAAGTTGTTAAAAGCACTTGTGGTAAGCGGCGAAAATGTATTTTCTTTAAATTACACAAAGAAATTTCGCCTTACGGCAGCGTCAACTACTCAAAAAGCGCTTGCCGGGCTAATTGAATCTGGAATTGTTGAAAAAGTAAATGGTCGCTATTTTATCGGGGATCCATTTTTTAAACAATTTATTATCCGTTACGCTTAGTGGCGTTACGCTCCTGGGCGTAATGCCCGCCGTAATATAATGCAGGCGGGACCAATGACCATTGTATGACTATCGAATGACAATTGAATGACCAATGACTATTGAATGGAAGATGTTTGATGGAAGATGGGAAATGGCTCGCCTCGTCTCCGACTCGTCCGAGCGGGCAAATGGCAAAAGTGAAATGATAAATGGATGATGGTTGAGGGAAGATGTAAAATGGCAATCAAGTAATCTTGCAATCTTTTAATTCTACGATTACAATGAATGACTACTGAATGACCAATGACTACTGAATGACCAATGACTATTGAATGACAGCGAAGTTAATGACTAATGAACTTCGGACACGTAATTTTTGAATCTCTATACTTTGGAACACCAGTGATTTGCTCAGGCACAACAGCATGGGACAAATTGGATGAATTTAATGCTAGTTGGAATATAAAGCTTGATAAGTCTCAGCAATATGTAACCTTAATAGAAAATTTAATTTTGCTTGATGATGATTCTTATTGCAGGTATTTAAAAGGTTGTAAAGTGCATTTAGATTTTTTAAAAAACGAGAAAGATATTATTAAGAATAATCTTCTGCTATTTGAAAACTAATTTTATATAAAGCTTCGGGTACAATTAGATGATCATTCGACAAATTTTCTTAATGCAGATGGATTTACTTGATTGGGGTTCTTTGGGCAGAACTATAAATTAAAAACTGCTAAAATGTTAGTATCTCAAATTAGGGAAACTTTACGCTAACACAGCATTAATGATTATTAAAAGTTAATTTATAATAATTGTTGATTTGAATAAATTTATTGATAAGGTAAAAATATGAAAGTAGTAATTCTTGCCGGCGGGTTGGGGACGCGCCTGAGTGAAGAAACTTCAATTAAGCCGAAACCGATGGTCGAAATAGGTGGTAAGCCAATACTCTGGCATATAATGAAAATATATTCTTACTATGGATTCAATGAGTTCATAATATGTCTTGGATATAAGGGTTATGTTATAAAAGAATATTTTGCAAATTATTTTATACATCAATCGGATATTACTATTGACATGGAAAATAATAAGATTGAAACACACAATCATCATGCAGAACCCTGGAAAGTAACATTAATTGATACAGGCGATAAAACATTAACCGGCGGAAGAATTCTTAGAATAAAAGAGTATGTAAAAAACGAAACTTTTATGATGACATACGGTGATGGAGTTGCTAACGTAAATATAAAAAACTTAATTAAAAGGCATAGGGAAAAAAACAAAATTGCAACAGTTACAGCAGCTCAACCTTTTGGTAGATTCGGTTCATTGGATATAGATAAAGATAATAATGTAAGACATTTTATTGAGAAGCCTGCTGGCGATGGAGCTTGGGTAAATGCAGGCTTTTTTGTGCTTGAAACGGCTGTATTTAAATATATTGAACATGATTTAATATCTTTCGAAAGAGAACCTCTTGAGAAGGTCGCAAAAGAAAATCAATTGGCAGCCTTTCATCATAAAGGATTCTGGATGCCGATGGATAAGCTTTCCGATAAGGTAGAACTCGAAAAATTATGGGATAGTGGTAAAGCACCATGGAAAATTTGGTAGTCTAAAAATTAATTACATTAGATGAATCAAAGATGAAAAATCTTTTTGGTGGTGTTTATAAAAATAAAAAAGTTGTAATTACGGGTGACACGGGCTTTAAGGGTTCGTGGCTTGCAATCTGGCTCAAAGAATTAGGCGCTGATGTTTATGGATACGCACTACCTCCAAAGAGGGAAAAAGATAATTTTGTTACGACCAGATTAAATGAAATTATTCATCATGAAGATGGTGATATAAGAGATAAAAAACATTTATTGGATTTTTTTAAAACAATTAAACCTGAAATTGCTTTTCATTTAGCAGCACAACCACTTGTAATAGATTCCTATAATGACCCGCATTATACATTTGAAACAAACTTGATGGGGACGGTTAATTTTTTTGAAGCAGTGAGGGAAACGAAATCTGTTAAAGTCGCCGTTAATATTACCAGTGATAAGTGTTATCAAAATAATGAATGGAATATGGGTTATAAGGAAACAGATGCTATGGGTGGTAAAGATCCTTACAGTGCTTCAAAAGGGTGTTCTGAATTAATTACGCATTCGTACTTGAATTCATTTTTTCTAAAAGAAGGAAGTGCAAATGTTGCCTCAGCAAGAGCCGGAAATGTTATTGGCGGAGGGGATTGGGCTGAGAACAGAATTGTTCCGGATTTTTTTAGGGCAATAAAAAATGGAGCAACATTATTTCTTCGTTACCCGGATGCAACAAGACCCTGGCAGCATGTTTTAGAGCCATTAGGCGGCTATTTACTTCTTGCTTCAAAATTGTTTTCTGAAGGGAAGAAATTTCAAGGCGGTTGGAATTTCGGACCAAGGGATCAAGACAATTTTTCGGTGAAAGACCTTATTGCGAATATTATTAATAAAAGTGGTACAGGGGTATATGATATTGATAAAGTAAATGAAAAAGTACAAGAAGCAGGTTTATTAAAATTAGATATTGCAAAAGCACAAAATTACCTCGGTTGGAATCCTGTCTTAGACTTTGATGAAACGGTTAAAATGACTGTTTATGGTTATACTGATGAGAATAGTCATGATAACCTTTATGAAAAAAGGGTAAAGCAAATAAATGAGTATTTGTCGATAGCTGCAATAAAAAATATTGCTTGGGTTGAGAATGGGTGACAATTAACTGGTAAAAAGTAAAAAGCTATAGAAAAAGAAAATAGATTTATGAATCATAAAGAAATAAGAAAACAAATATTAGGATTAACAACCCAATATTACACTGAAAGATTTGCAAACGAAAAATTTGAAAAAGGGAAAACACGGGTAAACTACGCCGGTAGAGTTTTTGACGAAAAGGAGTTAGTTAACTTAGTTGATGCAGCACTCGATTTTTGGTTAACAGAAGGGAGATACTCTGAAGCATTCGCCGAAAAAATATCAGAGCTTTTAGGCATCTCAAATGTTATACTTGTTAATTCCGGATCATCAGCTAACCTTGCAGCGTTTTCTGCCTTAACATCAGAAAAACTGGGGGATAAAAGATTAAAACCCGGAGATGAAGTAATTTCAGCGGCAGCTAGCTTTCCTTCAACGGTTACACCAATTATTCAGAATAATATGATTCCCGTTTTTGTTGATGTTGATATTCCAACATACAACATCGACATTAATATGATGGAAAAAGCTATTTCAGAAAAAACACGCTGCATTTTTTTAGCTCATACACTCGGCAATCCTTTTGATATAAATGCTGTAATGAAATTAGCTAAAGAATATAATCTTTGGGTAATTGAGGATAACTGCGATGCTTTTGGAAGTAAATATAGGGGGAAATATACCGGTACATTTGGACATATTTCAACAATAAGCTTTTATCCTGCGCATCATATTACGACCGGGGAAGGTGGGGCTGTTTTAACTAATGACGAACAGCTTGCTAAAATTATTAAGTCATTTAGAGACTGGGGGCGTGATTGCTATTGTGCCGGAGGAGAAAACAATACATGCGGAAAAAGATTTTCTCAACAATTCGGAACTCTTCCTTTTGGATATGATCACAAATATGTCTATTCGGAAATTGGTTACAATTTAAAGATGACTGACATGCAAGCCGCTATAGGTGCCGCACAAATTGATAAGCTGCCGATGTTTTGTAAAAAGAGAAAAGAAAACTTTAACAGATACAATCAGATTTTTGAAAAGTATTCTGATTTTTTAATTCTTCCGGAAGCCACAGAACATTCGGATCCAGCTTGGTTTAGTTATATAGTTTCGGTAAAAGAAGATGCACCTTTTAAAAGAGACCAAATTGCTAAATACTTGAACGATAACTTAATCGAAACAAGAAATTTATTTGGAGGAAACATAGTAAGACAACCGGCGTTTATTGGAAAGGACTTCAGAATAGCTGAGCATCTGAACAATTCCGATTACATTATGAATAATACTTTTTTCCTTGGGACATATCCCGGGATTACTAGAGAGAAATTGGATTATTTTGAAAGCACACTTGATAATTTCATACGTAAATACTAAACAATTCTTTGGCTATCGTAAAAAAATATAAAGCGAAAGTAGAAGAAATTAAAAATCCTTTCCCTGATATTTATACTGTTACTTTTTCTTCAGATAAAAGATTTCAATTTTTGCCGGGACAATTTTTACACTTAGCCTTAGACGAATATGACGGCATTGGTCAATGGCCTGAATCAAGATGCTTCTCAATGCAGAGTAGTCCAATTGAACCGCAAATAACCATCACATTCTCGATAAAAGGTAGATTTACAAAACGGATAGCTGATAAATTGTACGAAGGAAAAGAAGTCTGGCTTAAGCTGCCTTACGGCGACTTATTTTCTCAAGCTCATTCATTAAATAATTGTGTTTTTATTGCAGGAGGAACCGGAATTACTCCCTACCTGTCCCTTTTTACTGATGGATCATTTGCAAAATATGTTAAGCCGGTGTTGTATTTCGGAGCCAGGTCACAACAATATAATATTTACAATAAAGAATTAGAAAAAACTAAAATAATAAACTACGGTATCTCAATTAAAACATTTTATGAAAATATTGATGGTTTTCTTAAAATTGAAGAAATTTTTAATGATTACGGTAATTTAGCTACTTATTTTATTTCTGGTCCTCCATTGATGATAAAATCATTTAAGAATTTTTTATTGTCAAAGGAATTAGAAGAAAAAAAAATCAGAACGGATGAGTGGGAATAATTCGTGAAATTTATTTTAATTCGTGAAATTTATTTTTAATGAAAACAATATTGCTGACAGGAGCTACCGGGTTTATAGGATCAAATTTATTAGAGACAATACTTTCTGAAAATTATAATGTTGTAGGGCTTAAGAGATCTACCTCAGATATTTGGCGAATAAAAGAATTTTTAAGTGATAGCAGATTAAAACTAATTGATATTGATAAAGTTCCATTAGATAATATATTTACCAAAGAACATATCGATATACTTATCCATTCTGCATGGAGTGGTGTAAAAGCTGAAGATAGAAATTCCTTAATATTACAATTAGATAATTTTGATTTTGCAGTAAGATTATACCACCTGGCAATTAATGCCGGCGTTAATAAAATAATTTCACTTGGTTCACGAGCAGAATACGGTGATTATGAAGGAAGAGTTGATGAGAACTATCCATGCAATCCCACAGATGCTTACGGTATAGCAAAAATGTTTACAAGCAGATTATTACAAACATTAGCTGAGCAATCGAATACTAAATGGTTCTGGATCAGACTTTTTTCTTTATTTGGGCCGAAAGAAGATGGTAAATGGCTTTTACCGTTTGCAATAAATAAGATGCTAGACAATGAAGCAATCAATTTGACAGGATGTGAACAAAGATATGATTATTTATTTGTTAAAGATTTTTGCAAAGGCATTATTTTGTTGATGAATAGTGAAATTAGCGGGATTTATAATTTATCTTCAAATAATTCTATGCAGCTTAAAGAAATTTTGTTCCTTATTAAAGATATTCTTAAGTCTAAATCAAAACTTAATTTTGGCGCGCTCGAATACAGAAAAAATCAGGTAATACACATGGAGGGTGACTCAGCTAAATTTTATAATGAAACGAACTTTTCAATTTCACCCTTAATTAATAGTTTAACTGAAACAATCAATTATTATAGGAATATTAAAGTCTAATTAAATGAAAGTCTCCGATTATATTGCAGAGTTTTTAGAATCGCAAAGAATTACCTGTGTTTTTGAATTGGCAGGGGGAATGATAACACATTTGTTAGACTCACTACATCGTAAAGGAAAAATAAAAATTGTAAGTATGCATCATGAGCAAGGTGCTGCATTTGCGGCAGATGCCTTTGGTCGAATTACAGGTTTACCTGGTATTGCTTTAGCAACAAGTGGACCTGGTGCAACAAATCTACTAACTGGAATTGCTAGTTGCTATTTCGATTCATCACCTGCAATATTTATAACCGGGCAAGTAAATACGCATGAGCAAAAAGGGAATAAAGATATCCGTCAGCTGGGTTTTCAAGAGACTGATATTGTTAAAATGGCTCTACCAATTACAAAAAAAACTTTTAGTGTTAAAACAAGCGAAGATGTTCCAAGAATCTTTGAGGAAGCCTTTCAAGTTGCAATATCAGGACGGCCCGGCCCGGTTTTAATAGATTTACCAATGAACTTACAAAGAGGCGAAGTAAACATTTTCAATTTTGATAAAATCAAAAAGCATGCAAATAATACTATTGATAATATTGCAAAAAAGGATTTAGATCAGATAATTGAAAAATTAATTCAGGCGAAGAGACCATTGATTTTAGCCGGTAGAGGTATACGTTCGGGTTTCGTTCTTGATGAATTTATAAAATTTGTTGAAAAGATTAATATACCTGTAGTTTCTTCATTACTTGCTGTCGATGTCTTACCATTTAATCACCCTTTGCGTGTTGGTTTTATTGGAAGTTATGGAAATAGATGGGCAAATATTGCATTAGGGACTTGTGACTGTTTGTTGGTATTGGGAAGCCGGTTAGATATTAGGCAGACAGGCGCTGATGTTGATTCATTTAGTAAAGATAAAACGATAATTCATATTGATATTGAAAAAACAGAAATTAACAATAGGGTTAAAACAAAAATTGGTATTAATACTGACCTTAATGTCTTTTTAAAGCAAATCAATAATGCAATTGCAAGGATACAATTTCCTCTAAAAAAAGAATGGTTAAATACTATTACTGAATTAAGATCAGCATGGCCTGATATAAAAGAGTTAAATAATATTGAAGGCATTAACCCCAATGTTTTTGTTCATAAACTTTCTGAAAAAGCTAACCGAGTAAAATATTTTATTGCAGATGTTGGAAATCATCAAATGTGGGCTGCACAATCATTAGAATTATCTAAAGAACAATTATTTATTACCTCAGGCGGTATGGGAGCTATGGGTTTTGGATTGCCGGCTGCGATAGGTGCTGCAATTGCAAGTAATAACTCAAGCACTGTTGTCATAGCCGGCGATGGTGGATTTCAAGTTAATATCCAGGAACTTCAAACTATTGTTAGTAATAAATTACCAATAAAAATTATTGTACTGAACAATAATTGCCTTGGCATGATCAGGCAGTTTCAGGATAGTTATTTTGATAGCCGTTATCAATCTACTTATTGGGGATATGGCTCACCGGATTTTGAAAAAGTTGGTAAAGCCTATGGTATTGATTCCAAAACAATATCGGGCGAAAATGAATTTGATGAAGCGCTTAAATGGTTTTTTGATGACGATGATGAAACGAAATTATTACAAGTTATGATTGATGTGCATACTAATGCGTATCCAAAATTAGCATTTGGCAAGCCAATTGCTGAAATGGAACCATTTTCTAAACCCTTAGATATAGAGGGGACGTGATTGATATAATTAAAAAACTTAACTTTGAATTTCTACTGTAGCGTCGCTTATCATATTATCTGTTTGAAAAGAATCCATTTATAATTTGTAATGCATTTTATTTTAAGGCAAAGAAACACTCAAGTAAAAAATAATTCTTTTATATAGCAATTATAATTTACATAATGAGTTAACAAATGATAAAAGCAATTCTAAAAAAATCTTTAAGTATTGAAAAAAGGAATAAATTAGTATTTATACTTAGAAAAATCGAAGAATATTTTTATAATACAATTGATATCCTATTATATCCATTTACAATCTTAATGGCGATTCTATTCAAGTATTTTAGGAAACACTCCCTTAAGAATTTCCCTTTTACTAAAAGAATTTTATTAAAGGTTGGTGTTTTCCCTATATTGGATCATTATTATGAACCTCTTTTTAATCATAAACATCTTCGATATTCGCTTCGACTAAATAGAAGTTTACCCGGTATTGACTTTAATGATAATGAACAATTAGAAATTTTGGAGAAATTTAATTATAATAATGAATTATTAGAATTCCCTATTGAAAAGAAACATGATGCAATTGAATATTGTTACAATACCGGCGCATTTTTATCTGGCGATGCTGAATACTTGTATAATATGATTCGATTATTTAAACCAAAAAGAATAATTGAAATTGGTAGTGGTAGTTCAACTTTAATGGCAAAGAATTCAATTGAAAAAAATAAAAATGAAAATAGTGATTATATCTGTGAACAAATATGCATTGAACCTTATGAACAACCTTGGTTAGAGCAAATGAGAGTGCAAGTTATTCGAAAAAATGTAGAGACTATTGAGTTGAATTTCTTTTCATCACTTGAAAAGAATGATATACTTTTCATTGATTCTTCTCATATTATTCGTCCGCAAGGTGATGTATTATTTGAATATTTAGAGATTTTACCGTCATTAAACGAAGGAGTTATTGTCCATATTCACGATATTTTTACTCCTAAAGATTATCTTGATGAGTGGTTCAGTGAAAATTTTTGGAACGAACAATATCTTCTTGAAGCATTTCTTTCATTTAATAAATCTTTTAGAATTATTGGCGCAACTAATTATTTATCTCATAAGTTTAATAAACAGTTTTCCGAAAAATGTCCTATTTATAAAATGCAAACGGGACGTGAACCGGGCTCATTTTGGATAATTAAAAATTAAATAGAATAATTATAATAGACGGTTTTATAATTTAATGGGTATTTCAGCTTTTCTCCCGGTATTTAATGAAGAAAAAAGAATTGAATATTCACTCATTTCTTTACAATGGTGTGATGAAGTTATTTTATTGGATAAAAACAGTACTGATGGCACTATAGACCTTGCAAAAAAATATGGTGCAAAAATATATTTGATGGAGAATTCAGATAATTATAATCCATTAGAATTGAATTATCTAATTAAATATTGCAAAAAGGAATGGGTGATTTTATTTACTGCAAGCGATCTTATTCATCCTCAACTTGCTTCTGAAATTAAAAGATTAACAGACAAAGATGATTTCGATTACGATGTTATCGAAGTTCCATTTAAACGGTACATACTGGGTATTGAAGATAAAAGATCTCCATGGAAATCTGGTTATGCCTCCATGGTTTTCCGGAAAAATATTCTAAAAATAAATAACGATAGAGTACATGATGCCCTAAATTTAGATACAGAAAAGCGTTACAAATTGAAAGGTCCAAAGGATCAATGTATATATCACCTTACGCATGAAACTGTTGATTCCATGATGAATCGTCATTTAAGATATTGGCGGGCAGAAGCCCAATTTGCAGGTAATGAGACTTTGAAAAAAGCATTTTATTCTGTTTTATATGCAATCAAAACAATTATTATAAATCGCAAATCGTTTTTATTGGGATGGAAGGGGGTAATGCTAGGGTTTGCATTTATTACCTACTATATGATGTCGTTTGTTTATAAATGGGAAAAAAAATATTCTACAGCAGAGAAAACATACACAGATATTAGAAAACAAATTCACAATGATTGGGCAAACCATAAGAAATAAGCATGAAGCAAGATAATACCCAACCCAATAAAACAATGAATAATATAGCCACCAGCGCATTGGCCTGGGGCTTTCCGGTATTACTAGGTTTTATTTTTACCCCGTTTATTTTGAAATATATTGGAAAGGATGCGTATGGAATACAGGTGTTAATAATATCTGTAGCCGGTTACTTGGCATTACTTGATTTTGGATTGAATGGCGCAGGCACAAAGTACTTAGCTGAGTTTAACGCTCAAAAAGATATAAAATCAATTCAAGACCTTCTCGGTACAACATTAACTGCATATACAATACTAGGATTTATAGGCGCTTTAGTAATTTGGTTTATTTCGCCGTGGCTATGTGTAAGTGTATTTTCCGTACCTAACCTTTTGGTTAATGAAAGTATCTCCGCTTTTAGAATAGGCGGATTAGGTTTTTTTTTAAGCATGATAACCTGGTGGTATACGGCAATTCCAACCGGGCTGCAGCGTTTTGATATTTTTAATTGGATATCTATTGCATTTGGAGTATTAAATACTGTTGGTAATTTTTTAGCTGCATATTTAGGTTATGGACTTATCGGTATTATAATTTCAGGAATTGTTGCAAATATAATAGCGATAATATTATATGCAATTTATACACGTAAGATTTTAGTTTCTGTAAAAATTAGGTATAGCTTCAAATGGTACATGTTCAAAAAAACTATGTCGTTTGGAATATATATGATTGTTTTTAGCTTTTTCGCTATTATTTTTGCCCAGTTAGATAAAACAATTATCGGAATAATGTTAGGAACTACGGTTCTTACTTATTACGTAATACCGCTATCGGTTTCGTCTATTAACCAGCAGGTTAACGGTAAAATAATGCAGATTTTGTTTCCCAAAGCAAGTGAAATATATGCTCTTTATGATATACACCGGCTTAAAAGTTTATTCAAAAGAAGTTTTAACATGAGTGTTATAGTTGGGTTATTGATTTCAATTCCTTTAATAACCTTCTCTTTCCCAATTTTAAAATTTTGGATTTCAATTGACATGGCAATGCACGCTCATTTTACTATGATTATATTGGTGGCAGCCTTCTTTTTAGCCGGTATAATACCATACAGTATTATAACCGGTATGGGTTTCCCAAAATATTATACTTATTCCTCAATTATTTCGGGCGTTTGCGGACTTATATTTTATCTGCTTTTAATAAAACCATTTGGCGCCGGCGGTGCTGCTGCTGCAAAACTGATCAGCATCTTAATGACGGTGTTCTTTTATATTTATATTTCCAGGAAACATCTTGACATAAAAGCAGTAGATTTGATGAAGATTGCATATCCAACAATTTCAATAGCATGTATTATCGGTATTAGTTTTTATTTCATTTCAGACTTCATTTCTAATCTATTTTATTTATTTCTTTTCTCATCTATTGCTGATATAATCTTCATTACTTTTGTATGGATTTTGGGAATTGTAAATGAAGAAGAAAAACAAAAAATTCTGGTCTTCTTAAGGATAAAAACTGTAATTGAAAGAAATACGAAGAACAAGTGAATATAACTAAATCCAAATTAGATGGTGTCGTTTTAATTAGCCCCATTGTCTTTAATGACGAGAGGGGAAAATTTGTTAAAACATATCGAGAAGATTTATTTGTTTCATTAGGTCTTTCTGATGAATTCAAGGAAGAGTTTTTTACAATTTCTAAAAATAGAGTATTAAGAGGGCTTCACTTTCAAACGCCGCCTTTTGATCATTCGAAAATAGTTTATTGCCCTAAGGGTGAGGCGATGGATGTAGTTGTAGATTTAAGAAAGAATTCGCCTACTTATGGTGAATTTGACGTTTTTCATCTAAATAACATGTGCAATAATATTCTTTATATACCCAAAGGGTTTGCGCATGGTTTTTATGCTATAAGCGATGAAGTAATAATGATGTATAAAGTTTCTTCAGTTCATTCTCAAGAGAATGATAGTGGTATTCTGTGGAATTCACTGCCAATACCATGGCCAGACGATAATCCTATTATTTCTCAACGGGATAAGAATCTTTTACCTTTCAATTTATTTCTAAGTCCGTTCAGCTATAAAAAATAATGAAAAAAAAATATTTAATATCAGGCGGCTCAGGTTTTATCGGGTCACACCTTGCAAAAAAATTAGTTGATTTGGGAAACGAAGTACATATAATAATTATACCCAGCTGCAACATTGATTTACTGAAAGGTTATGAAGAAAACATAATCTTTCATGAATATGACGGTACTTTTCATAGTCTCGATAATGCATTAGTAAATTCAAAACCCGATGTAGTCTTTCATCTTGCCTCTGTGTTCATTTCTCAGCATCAACCAATTGATATTGACAATCTTATATTGAGTAATATTTTGTTTGGGACTCATTTGGTTGAAGCTATAGTGCAAAATGGTGTGAGGAAACTTATTAATACCGGCACATCATGGCAGCATTATAACAATTCAGAATACGACCCAGTAAATTTATATGCTGCAACCAAGCAAGCTATGGAAGATATAATAAAATATTATTGCGAGGCAGATAAATTGTACGCAGTGCATCTTAAATTATTTGATACATACGGACCCAATGACCCCCGACCTAAACTTTTGAATTTATTGAAGAAAGCTATTTTAACCGGTGAAGTATTGGAAATGTCAGGTGGCGAACAACTTATTGATTTAGTTTATATTGATGATGTTGTGGAGGCATTTTATATTGCTTCAGAATTTATATTTAATACAAAATATATTAATTGCTCTTATGGTATAAGTTCTAATTCTCCTATCAAACTGAAAAATTTAATTGAAATAATTTCGGATGTTATTGGTAGAAAAATACCCATAAAATGGGGTGGCAAACCTTACAAAACAAGAGAAGTAATGGTGCCCTGGAATACTTTCTCGCAACTGGAAGGATGGGCTCCAAAGATTGAATTAGAAGAGGGTATAAAAAATTGTTTTCAAGAAATTGTATGAAATATAATGCATAATATGGAAATTGCACGATATCCCTTGATTAGTGTTTGCATACCAACATATAATAGACAAGATCTTTTAAAGAGAGCATTAAATTCAGTTATTATTCAGCAATACTGGAATATGGAAATTATTATTTCAGATAATTGTTCACCCCAAAAAATTTGGGAAGAAATCAGACAATTGGATACACTTGATTCAAGAATAACTGTAAGGAGGAATTTGGAAAATCTAGGATGGACTGGAAACCTAAATGAGTGTTTAAAAATTGCCAAGGGAGAATATATTATTTTTCTATGTGATGACGATGAGTTTCTTCCTGGATTGATAGAAAAAGAAGCCGAAATTCTCTGTAAAAACAATAATGTAGGATTAATACATACCGATGGGTATTATTGCGATTTTAATGGCAATATTATCAGAAGTCAAAGCACTAGCAAACCGATTTTGAAAGCAGGGGAAGAAGCAATTGAGAAAATATTTTTTAAAATGGACGTTTTTTTTTCATCAGCCATGGTGAGAAAGAAATGTTATGATGAATTAAGTGAATTCACTAATACTTGTAGTGCTGACTGGGAAATGTGGGCAAGAATTGCCCAATATTATGATGTGGCTTACATACAGGAACCTCTTGTAAAATTTCATCAGCACAATATTTCGATGATGCCAGCAATTAAATTTGAAAGCGATACTCTTTTTTTAATGGAAAAAATCCTTTCATATCTACCGATTGAGAAAAGAGAATTGATGAAGCAAACACTGTTAAAAAACCTAGGAGCAGTTTTTTTCGCTTTTGTGCAAAAAGCATGGCAAGAAGGGAAATGGAAGCATGGTAGTTCTTTTCTTCTTATTGCAAGAAAATATTCAGGTATTGTATTGTGGATTAAAAAATTATTAACGTTAATTATATATTCAGTGCCAAGAAGAATAAAATATAGCCGTTTAACTAAAATTAAAAGAAACGAAACCTTTGTTTCTTAAATTTCTGGCAAATAAATTTATGTTCATTTGAAAACTTTGACCTGAATTTGTTCTGATAACGCACAAAATATATGTTAGAAAATGAAATGCTCAAAAAACTCAGGAATTTGTTAAGAGGAGATATAAAAATTTATATTATTTTTTGGATACTTTTAATATCTTATTCTTGTTTCAAATACTGCGACATGGCATTCCCCCCAACATTGTTTATTTTTTCATTATTTGATTGAAATTAAATATATCTGTTTTGTTTATTCGATGTGAACATTATAAGATTAAAGCCGAAATGTTTTAATTCTTAAATTATATTAGCCCATAGTCACTTACAAATTTTAATAATCCAATGGCTAAGATTTCTGTTCTGACATCCTTATACAATTGTGACCAATACCTTACTGGTTATTTTGATGCTCTTAACAAAATTACCAATCTTTATGAAGTCGAAGTTCTATTATTGCATAATGAACCAAGCGAATCAGAATTATTTCTCATTAAAGAAGCTATAACATGTCTCCCATTTGTAAGACATATTGTGATTCCGAAAAGAGAAAGTTTATATGCTACATGGAATCGAGGGATAAAATTGGCGAATGGAAAATACATAGCTGTATGGAATGTTGATGATGTAAGAATCCCCAATTCCCTTTTTTTACAATCGAAGACACTTGATGAACACCCAGAAGAAACTATGACTTATGGCGATATGATATTAAATACTAAATATGGAAGTACCGCAGGAAAGCTCGTTCAAGCTCCTGCTTATCCTATTAAAAAGTTTGATTTTTTACGCAGCCATTATATAGGCTGTTTTCCTATGTGGCGCAAAGAAATTCATAATATATTAGGCTATTTCGATGAGCAATTCCGGTTAGTAGGAGATTACGAATTTCAAATACGAGTTGTACGAGCTTTTCCGTTGGTTAAAACAGAGGCCTTGATAGGTTATTATTTAACTTCGGTACCCTCCAAATTAAGTAGCAATAGCAGTATACAAAACATTGAACGAACCGCTGTAGAAGTAAGATATGGTGTTTTTGATAAAATGAATTTATTATATATAATTAAGGCAATTTATAAACATAAAATATTTGTTTTGTATTGGCTTAACTCAAAATATTTAGTTTCAAACTTTTTTAATAACTACTTTGTCTTTATCCTTATAAGGATCCCATTAATTATTTTTTCTTTTTTATACTTACCACTCAATATTGTCCGGCATTTTAAAAGATATTTTATTAATAATACTCATAATTAATGTTCTATAAATAAACAATTAAATATATTTAACTTTGGAAATAGCAGTTATTACCGGCTCAGCTGGTCTTATTGGAAGCGAATCCGTACAATTTTTTTCCAAAAATTTCGACCTCATTATAGGTATTGATAATGATATGAGAAAATACTTTTTCGGCGCAAATGCTTCTACTGAATGGAATAAAAATCGTTTGGAACGGGAAGTTCCTAATTACAAACATTATAACGTCGATTTGCGAAACTACCATGAGATTGAAACATTGTTTAAAAATTATGGGAAGGATATAAAACTGGTTGTTCACACAGCAGCTCAACCCAGTCACGACTGGGCTGCCAAGGAACCAATTACAGATTTCACGATAAATGCTGTTGGCACACTAAATATGTTAGAAATTACACGGTTATATTGCGAAAAAGCGGTCTTTATTTTTACTTCTACAAACAAGGTTTATGGTGATACTCCTAATTATTTGCCTTTGGTAGAAAAGGAGACCCGTTGGGAAATTAATGAAAATCACATATTCTATAAAAATGGAATAAACGAATCGATGAGCATCGATAACTCGAAACATTCGTTATTCGGTGCCTCAAAAGTTGCTGCTGATATTTTGGCTCAGGAATATGGTAAATATTTTGCAATGAACGTCGGAATTTTTAGAGGTGGTTGCCTTACCGGACCCAACCATTCAGGCACACAACTTCACGGGTTTCTTTCGTACCTTATGAAATGTGCTGTTACTGGTGAACACTATTCAGTTTTTGGTTATAAAGGCAAACAAGTACGGGATAATATTCATAGCTGGGATTTAGTAAACATGTTCTGGCAATTCTTTCAAAACCCCAGACAGGGAGAGGTCTATAATGCTGGAGGAGGCCGTTTCTCAAACTGTTCCATGATTGAAGCAATTCAGCTTTGTGAAGAAATTACAGGAAAAAAAATGAACTATAGCTATATGGAAACTAATCGCATAGGGGACCACATATGGTACATCAGTGATTTATCGAAATTCAAGGAGCACTATCCCGAATGGCAGTGGAAATATAACATGAATGATATTTTAGTACAAATTTTTCAAAATGTTAAAAAATAAATGTCTATGCTTTTAATAGCTATTTTTTCGTTAAACAGAGCTATACTTTTAGAAGCTCTTCTAAACAGCGTCACTAAAAACCTTTTATCCGACGATGGTTTAGTATCCATTAAAGTGTTGTATGGCAGTACGGATGAAAAATTTGAAGAAGGTTACCACATACTTAAAGTAAAAATTAAAGATAATCGAATTGAATTTATTCGAAAAGAGCTTGGGAAATACCAAACGGATCTAAGCTTATTATTAAGACCTCGAAATTTTTGGTATTATTTAAAATACCCATTTTTTAGGGTCACTGCTAAAATATATAATTTTAAAGAACTCTTAGAAAAGATGCTGAAAGAGTCGAATAGCAGTTGTGTATCGTTTTTTACAGATGATAGTCTGATTTTAGAAAAAATAAAAATTACTCCTGAAATTTTGTCGTTAGTAAACGCTGATCCGGAACAAAATTCATTTAGTTTACGACATGGATTAAATATCAGAAATAATCCTTCTTCCATTAAATCTTATAAAGGTTTTTATTCTTGGAAATTTGATGAACTATACAACGACTCACATTGGTCTTATCGTTTTTCGATTGACGGACATATTTATAACACAAAATTTATACTTTCGTTTATAAAGAGAATATTATATGTCAACCCCAATTCGTTCGAAGGTGTTGTATGCCAATATGCAAAAATCAAAAATAAATTATCACAAGGATATTGTTTGTCAAATTCAGTGTTAGCTGGTTTCGAAGTAAATAGAGTACAAACGGCATTTGCTAATAATAATTTAGACATTGATAACGCCATGCTTAATGATTTTTTTCTTAAAGGGTTTCAATTAAATTATATTTTTGATAAAGAAAATGTAAAAGATTTTCGACCAAAATTAATTAATATACAGTTATCTAGTCCATCTGAGACAATAAATTTGTTATAGCTTAAAATATATTATATCTCTTAATTAAAGTTAGGCGATATGATAAGTGCAAAAATTTACTAATAATATGAAGAAATTACTGAAAAAAAATATTAAAAAATTAAAAAGAACATTATATGAACCTGTTTCAGCTTACTATGAAGGGTTATTAAAAAAATATAAACATAACAATAAAGTTCATATTTGTAATTTTAGTTTTTTCGAATTTAAATACGGATACAATTATTACTCCTAATGGAGAAGCATCCTCCATAATAAAGAAATCAAATTCGCCTACTGAACTAATCAGAATATTGGATTTCTCTGAATATCTTTTAAAAAATCCTATGGAAATTGATCTTATGTCTATAAATATTGAGGGCGCTGAATACGATGTATTGAACGCGTTAATTGATTCAAAATTGATACAACAAGTGAAAAATTTACAAGTTCAATTTCATTTTTTTGATGATCAATTTTATGTAAATAAAAGAGATGAAGTCTTAAAAAAAATTTTGATGACTCACAAAGTAAAATTGAGTTTTCCATTTGTATGGGAAGGTTTTGAAAGAAAAATCTCTGTACAGAAGGTAAAAAATGGATATTAAAATCACAGTCGCAACGCCTGTATATAATCGTGAAGATTGCATAGGAAGATGTATTGAAAGCGTGCTGCAGCAGAGCCAGCTTCCTTTCGAAATGCTGTTGGTTGACGATGGTTCTACTGATACCACAAAAGAGGTTATAAAAAAATATAAAACTGAAAATTCGATAATTTCACTTTTTGAGGCTCCTAAAAATGGAGGTGAAAACTATGCACGTAATAGATGTGTTGAAAATGCAAAAGGCGACTTTATCTTATGGCTTGATAGTGATGATTATCTAGTTCCGAATGCAATAGAAAGTGTATTAACAGGCATTGATAATAATCTAGGCTATTTACATTATATGTTTTTAACATCAGATAGAGAATCTGAATTTAAAGCCAGTCCTGAATTCTCACAAAAAAAGCACGTTACTAGCTTCGAAGATTGGTTAACAGGTAAAGTATCTGGTGACTTTGTTCATGTTATGCATAAATCCGTTTTTGCAGGGCTTCCTTTTTTTGAAGAGGTACGAGGATTCCCGGGAGTAAATTTTATTCGCATACATAGGAGAACAAAAAAACAATTGTTTATTAATACGCTTGTTACTATAAGGGATCGTAATCGTGATGATGCACTTAGTTTAATAGGTATTCTTGATAATAAAAAGTCAATTTGGGAAAGTTACATCAATAATAAATACTTCTTAGCTAATTTTGAAAACGATCTGTTTATAATCAATAAACAATTATTAAATAAAATAGTAAGAGCACACTTATTATTAGGGATCTCAATTAATGAAATTAAAAGCAATAATGATATCTTGCTAAGACTAAAAAAAAGGGGAATTAACTTTTATTTATTAAAATTTCTAAATAATAGTCTTTTTAGTAAAATCCTCTACTTGACTTTAGTCTCGTATGTAAAGATTAAACATTTCAAGTTTCGCAGATAGAAAAAAGTAGAATGAGAAACTAGGGAGTAACCCTAATCAACCGACACGCATATTTAACATGAAAATAGTACACATAAATTATTCTTTTACGCCGGGCGGTGCAGAAGCTTTATTGATTGATATTGTTAATGAGTAAGCAAAAACTCAAAATGTATCATAGTTTTTTATAAATTGAAAAAAAAATGTCTATGTAAATATCTTTAATTTAAAATTTTTCATGAAAATTTTACATCTAATATTCTCTCTTAACATCGGTGGTGCAGAAACCATGCTCGTTGATATCTTGGACCAACAAGTAAAATCAGGCAGGGAACTTTTTTTAATTGTTGTTAATAAATCCGTTAGTTATAAATTATTGAATAGAATTAATAAAAAAATTAAAATAATTCTGTTAAATAGACCTGAAAGTAGTAGAAATCCTTATTGGTATGTATTGCTCAACTATTGGTTGGTAAGTTTAAAACCGGACATAATTCATTGCCATAACGAAACATTAATTAAATTCATTTTGCCAATTTTTCATAAAAAGTCAGTACTTACAATTCATGACATAGGAATTGAGTTTAAAAATTATGGTTATTATAAAAAATTGTTTTCAATTTCTCACACAGTAAAAAATGATATATTAGAAAGATATAATATTGACTCGAATGTTATATATAATGGTATAGAAACAAAAAAAATCGAGACAAAAAAACGTTATAATGCCAACTTATTATTTAGGATAATAATTGTAAGTCGTCTGCAACATGAAAAGAAAGGTCAACACATTGTCTTAGAAGCTTTATCTATTCTAAAAAAGAAAGGTATTAACAAAATACACCTTGATTTTATTGGTTCAGGTAAATCTGAATCATACCTGAAAAGTATGACGGAGAGATTGGGTCTTGAACAACAAGTAAGTTTTCTGGGCCTCCAAGATCGTGAATATATTTATTCCCATTTAAAAGATTACGAACTTTTAATTCAACCCTCAATATACGAAGGTTTTGGGCTTACAATAATAGAAGCAGTAGCTGCTGGCTTACCGGTTTTGGTTTCTGCTTGTGATGGACCCTTAGAACTAATGAAAGAGTTAAACACTGGGTATATGTTTAATAAAGGGGATGCAAAAGATTGTGCAGAAAAAATTGGAAAAATAATGTTGGAATATGGAACTTACAAGATGCTTCAGAATATTGAACAAAATAAAAATAAGGTCAAAGAAAATTTCGATATTTCTTTTACTGCAAATGAATATTTGCAAAATTATATAAAACTAATATAATAAATGCAATCAACTAATATAATATTCGATCATTCGAAAAAAGCGAGCATAAGGTTTATAGTAGCTTTTGGCTTTCTTGTTTATAGTTCAGGCACCTTTGTGCAAACGGAAGAAAATTTGTATAATACCCCACTTCTAGTTTTTCAAATAAGCCTTCTCTCTTATTTCCTTTTTTATAAATTATTTTGGCCAACAGTTTTTAAATTAAATTTTCCACTTTGGCAAACATATTTTATTCTAATTATCTCATTCCTATTTGTAGGTTTGTTCAGGGATGAATTTATGGAATCGATGCGTAATTCCATTTCATGTATAATCACTTTAATAAATATTATCGCATTTTCTTCATTTTTACATAGTATGTCCTTTAAGAAATCATTCAGGCTTTTACTATTATGTTTATTTGCGGTTATAACACTTAGTTTTATAGTTTATTATATCAATACAGGTAATCTGGATATAGAAATTGTAAGAACCGAAAGATATGGCAAAGAAAGGTTATATGGCATTTTTGGTGGCGGGCTCGTTGGAATTATTGCAGGCTTTACTTTTGTTTTAGCTGTAATATCAATTTTCTTTAAATATTATCGATTCAATTTCTTCCCAATATTATGTATAGCATTTTCAGTATTAATATTACTTTTTTCGGATAATAGGACTGGAATGATTATAAGCACTATTGCCTGTTTATATATAGTTGCTAAAAATTTCAAGTATTTAGGATTAGCATCCCGGTTAATTATTATCATTTTATTATCTTTAGCAGTTGTTTTTTTTATTAATTATTCTCAAAGTAGTATTGGAGGTATTGAGTTCTTAAACGATTTTGCTCTTAGAGTCAAAATTTGGGATGTTTCATTTCAACAGGTTTTAGTTTATCCATGGACAGGTATGGGAAACACAGATTTCTTTTTACGCAGTTCTCTGGCTATAGCCGTTTTTGGTTATTTAAGTGATGCTCATAATGCTTATCTCAATCTTCTATTACAATCTGGATTTATTGTCTTTATTCTTTTAATGTATTTTTTATTTAAACTTTTACTAAAATTCAAAGATTATAATAAAAGGGTAAAAAAAATTTCCGGTTTATATAGTATACCCTTTTATTGGTTTGCGGTGGCTCTAACGGGTGCAACATATTTTAACTTTGCAGGCACATTTGATTCTTACTTGCTCGGCATTAGTCTAATCGGACTTTTATTACACCCTGAAATTGCTTTACAATCAAGATTGCAAATTCATAATATAAAGCCAGTTCCCTTACCTTAATACTAATAAAAACATAAAACAAGTTTCTCTATGAGGATTTTAATAACAAGTCCGTCACTTGATATTAATAAAAATATAAGTGGTATATCGTCTGTTGTGGCTAATATCATTAAGTGGCAGAGGGATAAATATATAGTTTTTACATCTGGAAGATCTGATAATGAAAAAAGAGATGTTAAATGGTTATTAAATCAATTCTTTTTTTTAATTAGATATATAAAAATTTTAAGAGTATCAAATATCAATGTTGTGCATATTAATTCGGCAATGTCAGAACTTTCAATTATTAGAGATTACTTTCTTATATCCATAGCAAAAATTTTACGAAAAAAGATAGTTTTGCATATTCATGGCGGAAAATACCTTTTTGCCAGTCATAAGCCTATTATTTTAAAATATTTTATACAAGATTCCTTAAAAAAGAGTGACCAGATAATTGTTTTGAGCGAATTAGAAAGGGATAACATTAAAAATAAATTTAATGTTGATAATATTAATATATTACAAAATTGTATAGAATTAAATCATGCAAAAACAATTCCCTTTGAAGATAAAAAAAATGTTATAGTTTTTTTAGGTCGTATAGTAAAAGATAAGGGCTTAAATGAAATAGTAGAAGCCTTTAGATTGCTGAATAAAAAGACTAATGACTTTTTCTTTGAATTATGCGGCGTTGGTCCTGATTTTGCTATATATGATAACCTATTTAATGAATTATTAGGAAATAGATATAAATATAATGGTGTAGTAAATGGATCTGAAAAATGGGACTTTTTGAAAAATGCTAAAATATTTTTATTGCCCTCATACTATGAAGGACTTCCCATATCTCTTCTGGAAGCAATGTCTACCGGTTGTATTCCTATTGTCACTCCTGTCGGCTCGATTAAAGAAGTAATAAAAGATGAGTACAATGGAATTATTGTGAATAAATATGCCCCAGATGAAATAATGGAAGCTATCCTACACATTATCAAAAATCAACAAGTTGCAGAATATATGGCTCTCAATGCTGCACTTACAATAAAAGAGAGATTCAATATCTTGAATTATAAAGAGCAACTTAATAAAATTTACGATTGTTTATAAGCCCATGATAAATGTAAGCAAAAAAATTAAAGTATTAGGATTGGAAATTTACTGTGGTAAGCTTGAAGAATTATGTCTTAATAATAAATTTTTAGTAAATACAATTAGTCCAAATTCCTTTGCTATTTCTGAAAAAGATAAGACATTTAAAGATGCATTAAAAAATACAGATATTCTTGTTTTAGATGGATTATATTTTGGTTTAGCCCCTCTATTATTAAGGGGTATTAAAGTAAAAAAAAACTCCGGGACAGATTGTTTTTATTATTTCTTAAGTCGGGCCAATGAAATTTCCGGGAAAGTATTCTTTCTAGGTGCTAGCCTTGAAACATTAGTTAAAATGGAAAAGAAAGCAAGAATAGATTATCCATCCATAACTACAGAATCTTACGCTCCACCATTTAGGGAATCTTTTACAAAAGATGATAACGAAAAAATGATTAAGGTAATTAATCAGTTCAATCCCGATATATTATTTATAGGTATGACAGCACCTAAACAGGAAAAATGGGCATATGAACACAAAGATAAAATAAATGCAAATATAATTTGTACAGTAGGGAATGTATTTGATTGGTTCGCCGATAATCAAAAACGACCCGGAAAAATTTGGATTAAATTAGGCTTAGAATGGTTTATTAGAACTATTAGACGACCCGAAATATTAAAAAGATATCCTAATGTTTTTAAGTTTTTCTGGATACTTTTTTTAAATATAATCAGAATCAGAAAAGACTAATGGGGCAAATTAAGCTCGGTTTTATTGGTCTCGGACGAATGGGGATTACCCACCTGTCAATATTAAATTCTAACCCCAATGTAAATATCACTTCAGCGTGTGATCCCTCAATAATTATTAATATTTTTTTCAAAAAATATTTTGATAGTATTAATCTCTATCATGATCACACTGAGCTTATAGATAAAGAAAAACCCGATGCAATTATTGTATCTACACCTCCAAATCTTCATTACCAGGTTGTTGAGGAAGCAATAAAAAATAATATAAATATTTTTGCAGAGAAGCCTTTTACATTGTCTTACAAAGAATCTTCTATCTTAGCAAACCTTGCTGAAGAGAAGGGGATTATAAACCAGGCTGGTTATGTTAACCGTTTTAATGATATGTTCCTTAAGACAAAAGAATTAATAGTAAATAATGTTATCGGTAAACTAACAGGTTTTAAATCGGAAATGTTCAGCAATACTATCAGTAAAGAAGATACGGTTGAGGGATGGCGTGGAAACGAAGAATTGGGAGGCGGCTGCCTGAATGAGATGGCATCACATGCAGTAGATCTTGTTAATTATATTATCGGTGTACCCGATATGGTCTCAAAAAGCGTACTTAGCAAAATTCTTTCTAAAAGTGTAGATGATGTTGTTTCCAGTACTTTTATATATAAAAATGGAATAAGTGGGACGTTGTATGTTAACTGGTGCGACCCGGCATATAGAAAGCCTTCGAACAAACTAGAAATATCCGGCACCGAAGGTCAACTTTGGGTTGATCAGCATGGCATCAAAATTTTCTTAAAGAGAGCCTACGAAATGTATAATCTGAAAGAAGGATTGAATAAAATTTATATAACGGATGTATTTAATAATGTTCCTTTTTATGTAAGAGGCAATGAGTTTACGAGCCAGCTATATCATTTTATAAAATGCTTAAACGGCGGGGATGTAAAAAAAGTGTGTACTTTTAGGGATGCCGCTGAAACGCAAAAAGTGCTTAATATGATTCGCGAAGATTCAAAAAAGGGGAAGTTTTACGATGCAAAAAATTGATAAAGTAATTTTGGGTGACAACCAGTTTTTTGGAATTAATCACATGTCGCAGGAAAAGGCTCAACAATTAGGAGAGAGGTTTCGCGAATTAAAAGATATAATTGCAGTTTACGATTATGCTGTTGAGAATGGAATTAATGCAATAATGCTAAACAGTAATGACAGGGCAAAAGAAATATGCGATTATTTCAGGGCTAACAAAACCCGGTATTCCGATATAAGCTGGTATCCTTCTCTGCCATATCCACATAAATATGCTAACCTGGTTGCTGAGAAGGGAATTGTATCCGCTGTTAATGAGGTTATATTTTCTGATAATTCTACAAAAGGTTTGTTAAGTCTGGTAGCTAAAGGCAGCAGTGCTTTGTTAGGACAGGATGCGGTCAAAATAATGCAGATGCTTGTGGATATAGAAATTAAAGCGTTTCATGATTTGAATATCAAAGTCATTTTTCTTCAAAACATAATTACTGATCTCCTTCTTGGTTTAAAAGCTAAAATCTTTTTTAAAGAATATGCCGACTATATAAGAAAGAAATATAATGTTCTGCCGGGATTTTTAACTATGAATCTCCCCCATCTTGTTAAGCATTTTACCGAGTGGGGTATCGAAGAAGTTGTTATCTGCTCATCAATTAATAAAATTGGATATTTAATGTCACCTGATATTAAGACATACGAGGAAACTCTCAAGAATATAGATAAAAACAAATATCAGATTATGGCAATGTCTGTATTAGCTTCCGGTGCAATTCCTCCCGAGGATGCAATTCAATATATCACAGGTCAAAAAGTAAATTCAATAGTTTTTGGAGCTTCATCTGAAAAGAACATAAAAGAAACCACACAGTTAATTAATAGTTATTTTAATTAGCGAAGTTAAAGTCCTGATCTATAGGGTAGCTAAAGATAGTGGCTATTCAGACTAAAATCGAACAAAATTGCCACGACATTTAGGGTCTGTTGTACAAGTGTCATTCTGAATTTATTTCAGAATCTAAAGTTGTGAAACAAGTAATATTGAGACTCTGAAACAAGTTCAGAGTGACAAAAAAAAGTTATACAACAGACCTTTTATGTCGTGGAATAGAATAAAGGAACAAAAATCCGGCTTTAGCCACATACTGCGTAACTTCAGTTAATTATCAATAATAATCAGTTGAATTACATAAAACTTTTTCTAAAATGAATAAAAAGTTACTCTGCCTTTCTCATTTTACACATAAGCGTATATTTGTAATAAATATTTTACAAATATGAAACAAGTGTGTAAATACCATTGCTCATTAGCACATCCTACCGCTGATTTGGGCATAACGGATTATTACCTCGTAAGTAAAAGCTTTAGTGAAACAGAGAGAACTATATTCCCAATGTTTATATAGAAAGCATTTTGATGACATTCGTCTTGTAACCCGGCAAGAGATAGCAGAAAAATTATTGCTGATAAGAAGAGAGATTGATTTCGTTTACATCATACACTGTAAATGGGCAGTCGGCGGTGACCGGTCATCGGTAGTAGGAAGTATAGAGTAGGAAGTATTGAGACTATAATTAAAAGAGTTAAAGATTAAAAAATTGAAAGATTGACCTTCATTCAATAGTTATCCTATATACTTTGATTTTTGAAAATTTATTTCAGATCTTAGAAAGAATTTAATTTAAAATAGAGATTTATTATGAAAAGCATTAAAATTATAATTGAACATCACGAGGACGGATACATAGGGTATCCCATAGGCTTTACACGGGGAGCGATTGTTGGTCAGGGAGATACTTATGCTGATGCACTTACGGATACCGAAAGTGCGATCCAATTTTTCATAGAGCAGTATGGAAAAGATAAGTTCTTTGAACATCTTGAAGGGGGTAATGAAATGAAGGAAGCTTATATTGCAGAAGCAGTAATATTATAATGAAATTTCCTGTTGATGTTCCAAAAGCAGATGTAATAAAGGTATTTAAAATCTTAGGGTTTTCCATTGTTCGGGAGGGGAACCATATAATATTGGAACGCACAAATCCTGATGGCAGCAAAACACCCCTTGTATTACCCAATCATCGTAAAATAAAATCAAGCACGCTTCGTTCTGTTTTAACTCAATCGGGGATTGACCGTAATGATTTTCTGGAAGCATATAATAAGGTTTAGTTGATTTTTGCTTTAGTAGTTTAAGTTGTGGAAAGAAAAATCATAAGGGAAAAATGTTACCATAGAGACTGTTTGAAAAACAAATAGAGGTGCTGCAAATGTTGGTAAAAACAATTTAGTATGGAGTATTGAGCCTGCATGCCGGTTTACCTACCGATAGATATGGTAGGCAAGGTAAGGAGTATTGAGATGGCAAGGAGTTGCAATTGTATATCTTGGAAAAGAGGGTTACTGTTAAATTTTGGATTAGCGAATTGTTTTATGTAAATTTGCAATACTATTGCATAATTGCATAAGTTATGTATGTATATTGAAAGAAAAATAACATCTCACTTAAACAAAGTTCTTGACAAATTCCCTGTTGTATCGGTAACCGGTCCTCGTCAGTCAGGTAAAACAACTTTATTGAAATCTGCCTTTTCTTCGTATACATATTATAACCTGGAACGTGTTGATTACAGGGAGATGATTCAATCAGACATAGTTGGATTTCTAAAGAATGCTGGTCCACATGTAATTTTCGATGAAGCGCAGAATTTACCGGACCTTTTTAGCTATATACAGGTGATTTCGGATGAAAGAAACTCTGCGGGTCAATATATATTATCAGGTTCCCAGAGCTTTTTATTAAGCGAAAAAATATCACAATCTCTTGCAGGTCGTGTAAGTGTTAATCATCTTTTCCCCTTCGATATAACGGAATTGAACCTGCCTACCGGTCAGGCAGGCATAACAGAAAAACAAAGCCTGTATCAGACTATAATTAAGGGCTTTTATCCGAGGATATATGATAAAAACATACAACCCGAAGATTTTTATCCCTCATATCTGCAGACCTACATAGAGAGAGATATAAGAACATTAAAATCAATTGAAAACTTAAATACTTTTGCCAGATTTTTAGGCTTATGTGCAGGCAGGGTAGGACAGATATTAAATATTACATCGCTTGCAAATGATGCGGGAATAGCAGTAAATACAGCTAAAACCTGGCTTTCCTTATTGGAATCAAGTTTCATAATCTTTTTACTTCAACCTTACTATAAAAATTTTAATAAAAGATTAATAAAATCACCCAAAATATATTTTTATGATACCGGGGTAGTATCCTCACTTCTTAAATTAACAAATCCCGATTCGGTTAAGAACCATTTTGCGTACGGTGCACTCTTTGAAAATTTAGTGATTAGCGAAATAATTAAAAGCATCACTCACTCCGGGAAAAAACCCGCAGTCTATTATTGGCGTGAGAGCAACGGCATCGAGATTGATTGTATTGTAGAAAGAGGAGAGGGTTCATTAACTGCTATTGAGATTAAAGGGGGTGAAACTTTTAATAGTGATTTTATAAAAGACTTGAAGAAATTTCCCGGCATTTCTACCAAACAAGCTATTAAAAAAGTTTTGCTCTATACAGGCGAAAAAGCTTTTAACGTAATAGACATAAGTATTATTCCTTTTAATAAGCTTATTGATTTGCTCAAAGAGCTCAAAACCTATTAGAATTGAATTAAAACACATTTATGCTGATCAGAAACTGTTAACCCGAGTTTCAAACTTAGGTTAACCAATGTATTTAGAGTCTGTTGCATAACTATTTTGTCGATCCTCTACGAGGATCCGTTTTACTTTGTTCATACTTTTATTACAAAAATTGAACATCTACAATGTTCTTTTATAGTTTTGACCTCGTAGAGGTCAAATTATTGTAAAAAAGAATAAATCAAAAAAAATTAATCCTCGTAGAGGATTTATAAATTTAATCAACAGAGTTTTGCAACAGAGTCTTTATCCATTGGTAATAAAAGAAAACACTATAACTTAGATTTAACGGTTTTAACCGTTTACATTATAAGATATCAGTCTAAGATTGATGGTTAATGAAAATGAGAAGTGGAATTAAAATCTGGAAAAAAAATGTCTAAAATAGATAGTTATATAACTATTTTTACAATCTTAAATTTATTTTGGACAGCACTGTTACAGAGTAAAACATAGAAAAGAAGCTATCGGTAAATCCCAGAAAATCAGAAGTCAGAGATCAGTGTATAGCAACCTAGAGCATAGGCAGAGAGCAAAGTTTACCCTCCGTAGCCTTAGCGAAGGAGGGCAGGTAATCGGTTATCGTCGATAGCATAGAGTAGTGAGTATTGAGACGTGTGTGCCGGAAGACGCTGCCTGTTTTAATTTGATAAATAATTTTTTTATGTTACCCGATAAATACAATGAGAAGTAGAATTTATAGATAATATGAGACTTTCAAAAAGAGAAATAGAAGCCATTCGGTCAGTTATCACTAAATATGATAGCTCTGCAAAGATTCATTTATTTGGATCAAGAGTTTACGACGATAAAAGGGGAGGAGATATTGATTTGCTTATTTTTTCTGGCAAATTAAATTTTGAAAAAAAAATAAAGATAAAGGTAGAACTTAAGGAACTGCTTGGCGACCAAAAAATAGATATAATAATAGCGAAAGATAAATTAAACCCGTTTGTCGATTTAGTTTATGATACATCTGTCAGGTTGTCGTGAATAAGATATTATCACTTCTTCAAAGTGAATTGAAGTTGATGAATGATGCTTCATCAATTCTAAAATACAGTTATGAGAAATGTAAAAAGATAAAGATAAAAAGGGAATATACACTTAAAGAACTTGATGCGTTTGAAAACCTGTCCTCCCGCTTTGCAAGATTAAATGACATAATTTTACAAAAGACACTAAAAACTATCCACTCAATTGATCTTGATGAAATAAATACAATCAGAGATTCAATTAACTTGGCTGAGAAAAAAAACCTGATTAAAAGTGCTCGTAAAATGATTGAAATGCGCGAACTTAGAAATTCCATTGTACATGAATATATCCCCGATGTAATAAAAAGTATTTTTATTAGTGCCTTAAAATTAACGCCGCTTTTGCTTAAGGATGTTGAGTTAATAAATTCTTATTGTACTGACAAATTCATTGAAGAGAAAGATTTGTGAAACTATAATCTACATTCCCAAAACATTAAACCTCTAAAAATTATTTCTCCCCGGATTATCCGAATGAAAAAAACTACCCTCTGTTTTCTTTTTCTTGCAAGTATTGTATTGCATTCTCAGTCAGTTTATGAGCCGGTGTATAATACAAATATTTATGATTTTCTTGAAAGAACGGCTGATAAAGGGATTATAAATTTATTTACTGATATCCGTCCGTTATCCCGCCAAATGATAGCTGAGAAGCTGTTGGTTATAGAATCCAACCAAAGCGAGCTTACCGAAACTGAAAAGGCAAGATTAGATTTTTATAAAAGAGAATATGCTTTTGAAATAAAATTTATTGAAAAAGATACCTCTGAAATATCGGAATTCTTTTCTTCCGATAAAGATTTTAGATTTAACTTCTTTAAATTTTATTCCCCCGGATTTACTTTTGTTGCTGATCCGGTTTTAGGCTTAGGTTACGAGTTACGTTCTAAAACATATCATCAATATACCGGTATTCAGTTTCATGGAAGAATAAGCGACAACTGGGGTTTTTATTTTAATTATAGAGATAACCTGGAACAAGGGAACAAAATAGATGTCGGCAAAAAATTTACTCCTTCTACAGGTATAATAATATCAAAAAGTTCAACGAACAGCATTCAGTACAGCGAGACCCGTGGTGGAATCAGTTATGGCTGGGATTGGGGGCTTCTTACAGCAGGAAAAGATTTTATAAATATAGGCTCAAGCTATCAGTCTCAGGTAATTTTATCCGGTAAAACCCCAAGCTTTCCGTTTATACGATTAGAGATTATCCCTGTAAGTTGGTTCAAATATAATTTTATACACGGCTGGTTGAATTCCAATTTAATTGATTCAGGCACAATAAGATATACGGGTGTCACGTCAACGTTTGAGGACAGATCGAAAACATTTTCGAAGAGACAAAAATACTATGTTGGTCATTCACTTTCATTTGAGCCGCTTGATAACTTATGGCTGACTTTAGGCGAATCGATTATTTACAGTGACCAATTGGAATTTATATATTTCATTCCTGTTTTCTACAGGTTTGCCGATCATTATAACAGTAAAGGTGGTGGAGACACAGGGGATAATGCACAAATATTTTTTAATACTTCTTATCGCTGGGAAGAAATAAAAAGTAAATTCTATCTTTCATTATATATTGATGAGCTTTCACCCGAAAGTATCTTTAGCGGCAGTAATAATGCACAGGTCTACGCCGTAATATTTGGGGGTAAATTTACAAATCCTATATGGAGCAATAATTATTTTACCCTTGAATACACTGCGTTAAAACCTTACAACTATATGAATGGGGACCCGGCGCAAACTTATTTCAGTTCCGGGTATCAGCTCGGTCACTGGATTGGCTCTAATGCCGTACAGCTATATGCCGAAATGGAGCAGTACCTGCCTTGCCTAATAAATTTAAAAGCTTATTATACTTATGTAATTAAGGGAGAAAAAGAAAATATAAACAGCTATTACGACAGGGTCACCCCGACTTACCCACTCTTAGCAGGAGACAATAGTTATTATTCAGATATCGGGGGAGAAATTTCTTATAGTCCTCTTAACGATCTTTCACTCGAATTAAAATTTAGTTATATAAACGTAGCGAGCGGAAGATTTGAAAGCGAGTACGGGATTGATAAAGACTTTTCATTTGGTACTTTTGTCAGGTACGGGTTTTGAAAATCAGAGAACAGAAGTCAGAGAAAAGAAATTAGAAGGGGGGTTATTAGTGAGAATAAATTCAGCAAAGGATTTAGATGTTTATAAAAAGGCTTATACATTAGCAATGCAGATATTTCAGATTAGTAGATCATTTCCAAAGGAAGAACGATATGCTCTAACGAATCAAATAAGACGTTCTTCACGTTCTGTTTGTTTGAATCTTAGAGAAGCATGGGCAAAACGGCGGTACGAGGCGCATTTCGTGAGTAAGCTAACTGATTGTGATGGAGAAAATAATGAAACAGATTCATCATTGGATTTTGCAAAAGATTGTGACTATATCAGTAACGAAGAACATCAATTGTTGACTTCGTTGACAGCAGAGGTAGGCAGAATGCTCGGTTCTATGATTAATAGCCCGGATTCATTCTTAATAAAATCCTCTAACAATTAATTCTGACTTCTGATCTCTAATCTCTGACTTCAGGAGACATTAGAGATAACAACCTCATCCCTATCCTTGCTGAGGTCTCACTCCTTCCTAGTAAGAGCATCAGCGATAATCTGCGAAATCTGCGAGAAAGAATATTTCACGCAGAAGGTGCGAAAAAAGCTTGCGATGAGGAACTTTGCGGGCAGCTTACTATTTGTATATAATACTTTACAAATAGTAACACTTATAGAGAAAAAACATCAGCGATAATCTGCGAGATCTGCGAGAAAAAAGATTTCCCGCAGACCTGTCCGCCATAAATTCCATTGAAGGCGGATGCGCAGAAAATATAACCCCGTTCAATTCTCAACAATTATATCGTCGTCAAAAATGAACAAAGCACTTGTTACTGCATCTTCATTCATTCTTAAATGAATAGCCTTTATTTTCTTTATAAAAATTTTATCTAATCCTTTTAATAATTTTTTCTCAATCTTATCACTAAGTTTGCTGTTCATTTTCATATTCTTCTTTCTGCGGAATTGCTCTAACTTTATTAATATCCCCTGCTCTTGTTCGACTATCCTTTCGGAAAATATTTTGGATATTAACCCTTTTTTCTGCCCGTTTATTTCCTCTGCCAACGATTTTCCCCATTTTACAGCAGTTGGCTTTGTTATTTTTAGTCGTCCGCAGATCTTTTCATAAGTGTAACCCAGTGCCCTCATTTCGATAAACTTATATTTGAGTTCTTCTTTTTTCATTGATTTGCCCCGAATGGTTAACGGAAAGTAAAATTTTAATGATTTTTTTGATTATAAAAGTAAACAAAAAGTAAATTAAAATTCGCCAAAATTTATTTTTTAGTTCAATTTTAAATTAATATATATAGAGATTTCTCATAGTAAAATATCTGCTGAAATTTGCTCTTCGGGTTTTAAAAAATTTATAAATCAGGTCAGTGTCAGTCAGCGGAAGGTTTGAGAGTGAGTAGAGGATTTATCAGCGTTAATTTGCTGGATCAGCGAGAAAAAAAAATTCTGTTCCTGATTCCAACAATTTGTTTGTTAGCAATAAATTAATTGAAGAAATTGCCGGTAAATTCTTATGTGAAATTTTGATACAGTATACCCGGATCATGTTTATGTGTCTGAAAATAATACGAATAAAATAACCAGTTACTGGAAAGCAGTCTTATACAAACTGAGTTTATTAAAGTTTAGCTGGATGCCCTCTCATCCGACTTTCTTTTCAAAAAGAGACGGATACATTAAGTCCGGTCTGTTCAATATTGGTCTGAGAATTGCCGTCGACTATGATATGATGCTCAGACTACCGATATACTATGAAGACACGACAGGCTACGAAGGTGATACACTTGTAAAAATGAGGCTGGGAGGGGTCAGCAACCGGAGTTTGAAACATATGATTATGAAAAGCCAGAGGATTACATTACGATTAGCAGCAACGGTTTCCCCTCCCGCTCTTTACATTGTTCTTTAAGCTTATAAGAAAGTTAAAGCAGTTCTTCTTATAAATATCCCCAAAATTCATTTACAAAAAATTTCTCTATAAATCAGCGTTAATCTGCTGGATCTGCGAGAAAATTTTCCCGTAGACCTGTCCGCCATAAATCAGCGTTAATCTGCGGGATCAGCGAGAAAGTAATTGATGGACAAAATAGAAAATAGTATCTCATACGATATCCGTGGAGCGGCTTTTAAAGTTTATAGTAAATTAGGTCCGGGCTTGTTCGAATCTGTTTATGAAACGGCAATGATATACGAGTTAAAAAAGAAGGGGAGAAAAGTCAGGTCACAAGTTGAATTGCCTGTTATATATGAGGAAGAAAAATTAGAGCTGGGTTTTAGGTTGGATCTGTTAGTCGACGAACTGGTAATCATTGAAATTAAATCTGTTGAAGCCCTTGCCCCGGTACATTATAAACAACTGCTAACTTATTTAAGATTGACAGGATTAAAACTGGGTCTTCTAATCAACTTTAATACAGACGAGATAGAAAAAGGGATAATAAGAATTGTTAATAACCTTTAAAAAAGTTTCACGCAGAATCCGCAGAAAAAAGCGCAGAAAAAATCAGCGTTAATCTGCGAGTAAAAGATTTCACGCAGACCTGTCCGCCATAAATTCCATTGAAGGCGGAGGGCGCAGATAATTTCGCAGAGAATTAAATTGTCAAACATTACCTACAAAAAAATTTTTTATACAATCCTGATTTTAGCTTTGCTAATAAGGGTGTACATAGTTTTCTTTTCGGGTTTATCATGGTACGGACCCGATACTGAAAATTATATTAAAATGGCAAAAGCGATAGTCGATGGAAACCCTATCTCCTTTTTCCCGAATGGTTTTCCACTGCTTCTCGCCGGTACAATGTTTTTAAGTCCCGGTAATTTTCCGGTACTCATCGTTCTGCTGAACATTGTTATGCAGATCGCCGCTGTAATCTTAATGGAAAAAATTCTATCCCGGTATAACATTGAAGAAAAAACAAGACTGCTTATTATTTTTATTATCGCTTTTTATCCTAACCTGGTAAACAATGCAAGGCTTATTCTTACCGAGAGCACCTCACTGTTTTTAATTGTATTAAGCCTGCTGCTTTATACTTACGGGAGGTACCCCGCATCCGGCTTTGCCGGTTATTTGACTTATACATTCAGACCCTCACTCTTCTTAGTTTTCCCCTTTATAATTATATATGATCTTTTCAGGAGAAAAAAAATCTCTGCTCTAAAAACAGCTTCCGGTTTTTTAGCAGGACTCCTGATTTTTCTTTCCCTCGAATGGACGGGAGTAGTAGCTTCACCCAGTAGCTACGAGTATAATGCTCTTGTTGCAATTAATGCTTACGGTTATAAGATAGATTTTCAACTGGAAAATGCAAGTGAGTATGAACTAAAGCACCCGGTAGAAACATACTTTAATTTTATTGCAGAGCATCCGGTTGAATATACATTGCAGAGATTTTTATCATTATGGAATTTATGGGGTCCGACAATATATTTTGGTTATAACATTACCAGCTTTATGTTGTATGACATAAGGTTCCCGCTTTTTATTCTAGCTGTGCTTGCTTTCCTATTCAGAAATAAAATGGGATATGAGAAGGAGCTTATAATATTACTGTCCTTTCCTGTAATCTCGCTTACGCTTATTCATTTCTTTTTCCTTTCTACACTGCGACACCGGACAGTTGCGGAACCGTTTGTAATTGTTCTTGCCATATTATTCCTGAACTATTTAGTTAAACTGTACAAGTCTTCGAAAATATTTAGCGGATAATCACAAGGAAAAAATAATCTGCGATAACCAGCGAGATCTGCGAGAAAAAAAGTTTCACGCAGATGACGCAGACCTATCCGCCATAAATCAGCGTTAATCTGCGGGATCAGCGAGAAAAAAGATTTCACACAGAAAATCTACGGATAAAATAGAAAACAGTATTTCATATAATGATTTTAAGTCGAAAAAATTGCCGGTAAATTTGTGTCCATAAATATTGATGCTCGTATACAGGCATTGTTTAGGCATTTAAAGGTAATATTAATAAAGTAATCAGTTATAGGAAGCCAAGCGAGGATAGTTAAAATCAGCCTGGATGTCGCCCCTTCTACATTTTTTGTAAAAAAAGAGGGATATGATAATTGCGGGTTGCATAATATTGGTCTGAGAATTGTAGCGACTATGTTAAGATGATTAGCTTATTGACATACTATGGATACAGGAACGGCTGCATAAATTAAAAACTTGTAAAAATACGCCTGAGAGGGACCGGCAGCAGGAGTTTGAGGAATATGATTACGAAAGCAAAGAGGAATATTTTGCGCTAAGTAATAAAGGCTTCCCCTCCTGGTGCTCACATTACTTTTAGAAAATATAAGAAAGTTGAACCAGTTTTATAAAGTTAACAATTAACTAATAAACATAAACTTGCAAATATTCTACACATACTGTATCTTTGTCAGTGATTAAATTATTTTTTTTGAGAGGAATTTAGTAAATAATAATCATGATCGGGGGTTTTAGATGATATATTTGATAGTTTTTTTTACAAGCCTTGTACTGACTCTTTTTTTTACTCCAGCGCTCATTGATTTTATTACCCGAATAAAAGTGGTTGATTTACCGGGCGAAAGACGGGTAAACAAAAGCGCTATTCCCAGGATGGGCGGGCTTATCATTTATGTGGTAGTTCTGATATTAGTAATAAGTTTTTACGGGAATCTTAACTCTGTAAGATTTTTTATTTTAGCTTCCGGTCTCATTGCTCTGCTCGGGATCGTGGACGATATGGTTGGAGTTAAGTGGAATCATAAATTCATTATCCAGTTCCTGATGTCTTTCTTTCTTATTTATTTTCTTGCAGGCAATTTCGATGTGGTGAATTTTTTCGGCATAGAGCTTGTCTTCCCTCTTAATTATCTTCTTATGATTCTGCTTATAGTTGGAGTAATAAATTCCATAAACATGCTCGATGGTCTCGATGGTCTTGTAAGCGGTTTTTCTTTGCTTGTATTGTTTGTAACTTTTCTTGTGGGCTATAATACCGGGAATAGTCTGCTGCTTATTCTTTCCGCGAGTTTAATGGGAGCGCTTATCGGTTTTCTTAAGTTTAATGCTTTCCCCGCGAAAATATTTCTCGGTGATACCGGCTCGTACACACTGGGATTTTTTCTTATAACAGCATCGTTGCTGGCAGGCATAAGTTCAAAAACCCGCACCCTCGATCTTACATTTGCCGTTATATTGCTTTCGGTTCCTATACTCGATACTGTTAAAGTTATGCTGATGAGGCTGTTGAACAAAAGGAACCCGTTTTTACCCGACAGGTCTCATATTCATCATATACTGCTTGAAAAAATACCATCACATAAGATTACTGTTTTTATAATAGAAAGCATAGCACTTCTTTTTGCCGCGCTTTCAATTTATTATCTCTTTGGAAATAAATCTTCAGCTTTAATTGTTTATCTCTTTTTTGCTGTTCCGGTTTTATTTATGCCCTATTTGCTTAAAGTTGTCAAAGAGCCTTTCTACCCGGAATTTCTGAAAGTAATGAGAAACCGGTTCCCGCAAATTTTTATTAATTTTTATTTAAGATTTATTATCCCGCTTATTTCTATTCTTACTGTAGCGATGCTTATCGGGCTGGCACCGGTTCAAACCAATACGGGTGATGCTATAATCATTCTTTCGATTCTTTTTGTAATCCTGATGTTTGTTTACAGCCTGATTAATTACCAGAAGAATAAATACTTCAACGATATACTTGTATTCTTTAACCTTATGCTTTTTCTTTTTTACAGTAATTACTCGCATAAAGTTTATTCGCTTTTTAACATATCCGGTTATATGGAAATTAATCCAAAGACGGTTTTAATAATAATGCTTCTGCCCAGCGTGTTGTTTTTCGTATTCTTCAGGGAAAAGATGCTGCGGGGAAAATCTTTATTATTTGCCGGCATTGATCTGGTTATACTTGTCTTTATTATGCTGCTTTCGGTTTCATCAAGCCTTCTGCCCGAAACGCCTTTTGCGAATGCTAATCTTATTTTGTTTCACAGTTTCCTTCTCTATATTTTCTATAAAGTATTTGTTATACTAAAAGGGAAATACAGGATGCCGGTATTTTATCTTTCCTTTGTTATCCCTATTGTTGTTCTTATTCGCTTGCTCGTAGTATAATAAACTTAGGGTCGTATCATATTTTAGGAATTTCAGTCAGTTACGGGCTCTAAAATCCGGAGAATTCTGTCTCTTTTCCTTTAATCTCTCTATATTAGCACCTCAGATTATAAATTAAAAAG
>MGZZ01000002.1:44224-44425 GCA_001802795.1 Ignavibacteria bacterium GWC2_36_12
TCACAAAAGTTTACAGCAAGCAGCTCGCACTTATTTATGATAAACCATTAATCTATTATCCCCTGTCGCTGCTTATGCTGGGAGGGATAAAAGACATTTTGATAATTTCCAATGAGCAGACCATTCCTTTGTATCAAAGATTATTTGAGGAAGGTAAGCACCTCGGAATTAATATATCGTACCGTATCCAGGAAGAACCGG
>MGZZ01000002.1:44464-49026 GCA_001802795.1 Ignavibacteria bacterium GWC2_36_12
TAGATGATGATAATGTAACTCTTATACTCGGCGATAATATCTTTTATGGTTATTTCGATTTCTTTTATGAAGCTTTGAAAAAAAATACCGGGGCAACAATATTCGGATACCGTGTGCAGGACCCCGAACGTTACGGAATAATAGAGTTTGACGAAAATGGTAAAGCTATCTCCATAGAGGAGAAACCTAAAAAGCCTAAATCACACTTTGCAGTTCCCGGTCTTTATATTTATGATAATGAAGTTTGCGGCATTGCAAAGAATCTTAAACCGTCTGCACGCGGCGAGCTTGAAATAACCGATGTGAACAGGGAATACCTTAACCGCGGCAAACTTAATGTTATACGAATCGGGAGGGGAGTTGCATGGCTCGATACCGGAACCCCGGAAGCTCTTTTAAAAGCCTCCAGTTTCTTTGGAGTAATTGAAGACAGGCAGGGGCTTAAAGTAGGTTGTGTTGAGGAAATTGCATACAAAATGAAATTTATAAACCGGGGCGAATTTACAAAACTGATTGACTCGATCCCGAAGTCTTTATATAGAGAATATCTTGAGAAATTATTGGACGAGGTGAAATGGAAATAATAAAGACGGGGTTTGAGGGGCTTTTAGTTATTCAGCCGAAAGTGTTTTTTGACGACAGGGGTTATTTTTATGAAGCCTTCAGGGCAGATATTCTGGCTAAGTTAGATGTAAAAATCGAATTTGTTCAGGATAATTTTTCCAGATCTAAGAAGAATACGATCAGAGGTATGCATTACCAGGTAGGTAAAAACGCCCAGGGAAAGCTTTGCCAGGTTATTTTTGGCAAGGTGCTCGATACTGCACTCGATATAAGGTATAACTCTCCCACTTATGGAAAGTATTATTCCCACGAACTCTCGGATGCGAACCACACAATGATCTGGATTCCACCCGGCTTTGCACATGGTTTTTCAGTTCTCTCCGATGAAGCTGTTTTTATGTACAGGTGTACAGCGTATTACAGTAAAGAAGATGAGAGATCGATTTTATATAATGATCCTGATTTGAATATAGACTGGAAAGTTGATGTTCCTCTTGTTTCGGGAAAAGATCTTAAAGCTAAACGATTTAAAGAAATTGAGAAGGACTTTGTTCTGTAAAATCGTTGCTCATAATCTCATTACCCATTATCTCATAATCTCATGTAGTGGGATGATGCGTAATGTGATGATGGGTGTTTCTCATAAACTCATTACACATACTCTCATAATTACAGCAGATGATGGGATGATGAGTGATGGGATAATGAGAAATTTGAATTAAACATAAATGGAGGGAAAATGTTAATTAAATCTCATTTTGATTTAGATGTTTTTCAGGTTGCATTCAAAATGTCTCAGGAAATATTTCTTTTATCAAAGAAGTTCCCCAAAGAAGAATCTTATTCTCTTACTGATCAAATAAGAAGGTCTTCTCGTTCGGTTTGTGCAAATACTGCCGAAGCATTTAGAAAAAGAATTTATCCCAAATCTTTTATATCAAAATTAAATGATGCTGAAGCTGAATCTGCCGAAACACAAGTCTGGTTAAACTTTGCTAAAGATTGTAATTATCTTAATTCAGAAAAAGCAATTGAAATAATTAACAAATATGAAAACATTATTGGCAAATTAGTCTCTATGCAGAATCAATCTGAGAGATGGAATCCATTGAAGTAAAAATTTGAAACATATTCTTAATACACATAATCCCATTACACATCATCTCATAATCTCGTTTGATAGTGGGGCAATGTGTAATGTGATGATGAATGTTTCTCGTAATCTCATCACACATAATCTCATAATCACACTAGGATGGACGCAATGAAAGTTCCTTTATTAGACCTTAAGCCCCAGTATAATTCACTTAAAAAAGAATTGAATGAAGCCCTGCTGAGAGTAGCGGAATCTCAATACTTTATTCTCGGTCCTGAGATAGAGAAAATGGAAAAAGAATTTTGTTCTTATCTAAAATGTGAGCATGCAACGGGCGTTTCTTCCGGTACCGATGCTTTGTTGGTTGCACTGATGGCGATTGATATAAAACCGGGGGATGAGGTTATTGTCCCGGCTTACTCTTTTTTTGCTACGGCTGGCGTTGTTACAAGACTTAATGCCATTCCTGTTTTTGCAGACATCGATCCTGTTACTTTTAATATAAATCCTGCTGATTTTGAAAAGAAGATTTCATCTAAAACAAAAGCTGTAATTCCTGTTCATCTTTACGGGCAGAGCTGTGATATGGATGCAGTTATGGAAATAGCAAAAAAGCATAATATAAAAGTAATTGAAGATGCAGCGCAGGCAATAGGTGTTCAGTTTAAAGATGGAAGATACGCCGGAACTATAGGAGATATAGGTTGTTTCTCCTTTTTCCCGAGTAAAAACCTCGGGTGCTTCGGGGACGGCGGACTCGTAACAACAAATAATAGTGAACTTGCCGACAAGCTCCGGATTTTAAGAGTTCATGGAGGACATCCCAAATATTATCATAAAATAATCGGTGGAAATTTCAGACTCGATGCAATTCAGGCTGCAGTAATAAGTGTAAAACTTCCTCATCTTAATTCATGGTCTGCTGCAAGAAAAAAAAATGCTCAGCTTTATAATAAATTTTTTATTGATGCAAAACTTGCAGAAGAAACAGGACGAATTTCATTTGATAGTAAAAACAAAGTGTTATTGCCCAAAGCGGTTTACGAATCTGAAAACTTGCCTGATGGCAGTCAGATCCGAAACCTGCCTCGCCGGCAGGCAGGTCCGAAATCCGCCTTGCCTGCACTCGTAAACTATCACATTTATAATCAGTACATTATCCGCACGGAAAGAAGAGATGAAGTTCGTGGGTTCCTATCAAAAAATAATATTGGAACAGAAATTTATTACCCGGTTCCATTTCATCTGCAGGAATGTTTTGCTTATTTAGGATATAAAAAAGGGAATTTTCCCTTATCAGAAAATGCTGCCGGCACTTCTATTGCTTTGCCAATTTATCCCGAACTTACAGAAGAGCAAATTAAATATGTAGTCGGCAAGCTGAGAGAATTCATCAATGGCTGATAACACTCCCGAATCTGTGAATCATCTTTTTATATTATCTTGCTTAATATGATCCGCACTTTTTTTATACTGATGGTTGTTTGCTCATTAAGAATGAGTGCACAGGTTGTATACGAGCCTTTGCACAGGGATATATATAATTTTCTTGCAGGGCTTTCTCAAAAAGGAATAATAGAATATAACGACCAGGTAAAACCTTTATCAAGGATTTATATTGCTCAAAAGCTTATTGAGGCTACTGGACAAACCGGGTTAACACCGCTTGATAAAGAAGAACTTGAATTTTATAAAAAAGATTTTTTTAATGAAATCGGTTTTTTTAAAGAAGAAAAGAGAGAAAAAAAATTTAATATTGTCGAAAAAGACCAGGGGGAAAGACTAAGATTATTCTCATATAGTGATGATAAATTTAAACTTAATGTAAGCCCGATTTTTGGAATAAAAGCCGGTCTGAGATATGAGAAAAAACTTACTCATTTCTGGAACGGCATATATTTTTACGGTTATATAAATGACTTTCTCGGCTTCAGTTTTGATTTTAGAGATAATACAGAAAGCGGAGAGACCATCGACAAGCTTAAGCAATTTACGCCAGCAACAGGTGTTAATGCAAAAACAAGCAGAAATATTGTTAACTATAGTAATAATAAGATGGAATACAGCGAAGCTAAAACTTCGATCTCTGCTAACTGGTCATGGGGAAACATTACTGTTGGAAAGGAATTTTTTGGATGGGGCTATGGCGAAGGGGGCAAGCTTGTCCTTTCGTCAAAGGCACCCTCTTTTCCATTCGTGAGGCTCGATCTCGATCTGGCAGATTGGTTAAGCTTTAATTATATACATGCCTGGCTTTCATCGGATGTGGTTGATTCAAGCGACATTTATATTGCATCCGATGGCAGGGAAAGGTTTCATTTCAGAGAAAAATATCTTGCCGCACATACTTTAACAATAATTCCAATAGAAGGATTGAATGTTTCACTGGGAGAATCAATTGTATACAGCGACAAAATAGAAGCTCTTTATTTAATGCCGTTCATGTTTTTCCGCCTTGCAGATCATTACCTGAGCAGGCATTATAATGGTGCCGGGTCTAATGCGCAATTGTTTGCTTCGATCAGTTCAAGAAATCAACTGCAAAATACGCATCTCTACGGGACACTATTTATAGACGAAATTACTTTGAACAATGTTTTCAATCCCAAGAAGCAAAGGAATCATTTTGGATTTTCACTCGGAGCTTCTACTATTGATCTTCCTGTAGATAATCTGAAATTTACACTGGAGTTCACAAAAGTATATCCTTATGTTTACTCACATTTTATACGAACAACGACTTATCAGAGTGCATCATATACTCTGGGACACTGGATGGGAAGTAATGCAGACCAGGTATATGCTTCTTTAAATTACAGGTTTTTAAGAGGATTAAAAGCAACTTTGTGGGGACAATATATTCGTAAAGGGGAACCGGAAGATGAAAGCAAGCAGCAGGAAT
>MGZZ01000002.1:49077-52100 GCA_001802795.1 Ignavibacteria bacterium GWC2_36_12
GGTTGTCTGTTAGTTATGAATTCATTCACGAATTTTTTATCAGGGCAGATTTTCAAATTATGAAAACTTCGACTGAACAAGCTGATAAGATTTTTAAAAATAGTAATTTAACCGAAGCATATTTTTCTGTTTATTACGGATTATAGATTAAGAAATGAGCGGTAATATTAAAGAAAAGAAAATATACCTGGCGGGGCATAACGGCATGGTCGGTTCGGCTATACACAGGGAATTAGCAAAGAGAGGTTATAAAAATCTTTTACTGAAATCTCTCGGCGAACTCGATTTGAGAAAGCAGGATGATGTTAAAACTTTTTTTGAAAAAGAAAAACCTGAAATTGTAATTATTGCAGCAGCCAAAGTCGGCGGCATTCTAGCCAACAATACTTACCGTGCCGAGTTTTTATACGATAACCTGATGATCGAGGCTAATATTATTCACTCGTCGTATCTTACCAAAGTCGAGAAGCTTATCTTTCTCGGCAGTTCCTGTATTTACCCGAAGCTTGCGCCCCAGCCATTGAAAGAAGAATACCTGCTTTCGGATTATCTCGAATATACTAACGAGCCTTACGCAATTGCTAAAATCGCCGGCATTAAAATGTGTGAAAATTATTATAGACAATTCGGTTGTAATTTTTATTCGGTTATGCCTACGAACCTCTATGGTATAAACGATAATTTTGATCTTCAGACTTCTCATGTACTTCCGGCATTAATTAGAAAATTTCATGAAGCAAAGAAGGAAAGCAAAAACAAAGTAACAATCTGGGGTACAGGTAAACCGTTAAGAGAGTTTCTTTATGTAGATGATCTTGCAGAAGCAATTCTTTTTTTGCTGGAAAAAATAGAATCCCAAAACCTTTATGAGAAAGGAATTACACACCTGAATATCGGTACAGGAGAAGATATTTCTATTTCCGGGTTAGCATCTATTATTTCTGATATAGTCGGGTTTAATGGTGGAATAGAATATGACTCGACGAAGCCGGATGGAACACCGAGAAAGTTGATGGATGTTTCAAGAATAAACGAATTGGGGTGGAAACATAAAACCGGGCTTAAGGATGGAATTGAGAAAACGTATAATTGGTTTTTGAAAAAAGTATGATTGCATGGCTGCATGATTGCATGAAATAAATGATTTATAGGTTTTTGAAATGGACGCAGAGCTTTTAAATAGGAATAAAAATATCAACCGGGGGTTTAGAAAACTCGAGGTTTGGAACGAAGCTATAAATTTGTATGTGTTTGTAAAAGATAAAGTAAGAGATTTAAAAGAGGTTCCTTTTAAATTCAGAGCGCAAGCAGAAGATTCAGTTAATTCATGTCATTCCAATATTGCAGAAGGGTATAGCAGAAGATCATTAAAAGAATATATTCAATTTGTTAACATTTCTTTGTCCTCACTTGCTGAGAATTACTCACAAATCTTTGCATTACACTCTGCCGGCGACATTGACCGTGAATGGTTTGATGAATATGATAAAAAACATTATTCATTAGAAAACAAATTAGTACAAATGAACAAAGTAATGATTGCAAAAGTCGATCAAAATGTATGGAAGAATGATTACATTTTAAGGGAAATAATAGAAAAATATGAACTCTAATCAGCATACGCAACATGCAACCATGCATTCATGCAACCATGCATTCATGCAATCAAGTGTTCATTCTATTTATCGTTAAGTGTGCATAAATAATTATTTATTAGAAACATTATTTTTTATAATTGATTTTTAGCCTATGAAACGAGCACTCATCACCGGTATAACTGGTCAGGACGGAAGTTATTTAACAGAAATACTTCTTGAAAAGGGTTACGAAGTTCACGGGATAATCCGTAAGAGCAGTTCTTTTAATACAGGCAGGATCGATCATCTTTACAGCGATAAGAATATTTTGAACAAAAAAATGTTCCTGCATTATGGAGACCTTGTCGATACAAGTAATCTTAACAGGTTGCTTGAAAAAATCGAACCGGATGAAATTTACAATCTTGCAGCACAGAGTCATGTTAAAGTTTCATTTGAAATCCCAGATTATACAGGGCAGGTAGATGCACTTGGAACACTCCGTTTTCTCGATGCAATCAGGGAAGTGGGTTTGGGTAAAGTTAAATTTTACCAGGCATCTACGAGTGAATTATTCGGTAAAGTTCGTGAAGTACCTCAGAAAGAAACTACACCTTTTTATCCACGTTCTCCTTATGGTGTGGCAAAGCTTTATGGTTTCTGGATAATTGTCAATTACAGGGAAGCATATAATATCTTTGCTTCAAACGGAATTTTGTTTAACCATGAATCTCCGAGAAGAGGAGAAACTTTCGTTACAAGAAAGATTACACGGGCAGTTGTGAGAATTGCAACAGGAATTCAGAAAGCACTTCTTCTCGGTAACCTCGATGCAAAAAGAGACTGGGGATTTGCGCCCGAATATTGTGAAGGAATGTGGCGAATCCTTCAGCATGATAAAGCTGAAGATTTTGTTCTTGCCACAGGTGAAACGCATACCGTTAAAGAATTTGTAGAAAAATCATTTAAAGCCGGAGGAATAGAGCTTGCCTGGGAAGGAAGAGGAGTAGATAAGAAGGGAAAAGTGAAAAAGATTAATTGGGAAGCAGCAAAAAAGCTTGTCGGTGAAGATGTTTATTCCAAATGCAGGTTTCCTTTAACTAGCAAACTTAAAATAGGAGATGTGGTTATTGCTGTCGATCCGAATTACTATCGCCCGACAGAAGTAGACTTACTTATCGGTGATCCTTCTAAAGCCAGGAAATTATTAGGGTGGAAAGCAAAAACAAAGTTTGATGATCTTATAATATTAATGGTGAAATCCGATCTGGAAAAAGTTTTGATGAGGGGTTATTAATTCGTACCTGCTCTTTTCAGATAGGATGTTTTTTTCAGAATATAAAGAACGAGAACAAAAGCTATAATTAAAGAAATTCCCGCTAATAATAGGTAAAGATCTGTCCCCTTCTTAATTTCAATCTTATCAGTATTGCCTGTTAAAATAAA
>MGZZ01000002.1:52123-55591 GCA_001802795.1 Ignavibacteria bacterium GWC2_36_12
GGGAATATTTTTTAATAAACTCGATCTTTGCCTCTCTCATTGCTTCATCTTTGTCATAACCTTCACTTAATTTTTTGTAGAAAGAAGTCATAAACTTTGAAGTATATTTATCGTTTACTTCCCACAATGAAACTACCACACTCTTAACGCCGGCTTCAAAAAAAGCTTTTGTCATTCCGATAATACCTTCGGAAGCATCAATAGTACCAAGACCCGATTTACACGAACTCAAAACCACGAGATCGCTGTTTAATTTTAATTGAACAATTTCACCCGCTTCAAGAAAACCATCGTTCTCTTCATCATCATTGTTTGAAAAGAAAATTACAGGCTGCTTGTTGAATAAAAACGAATGTGTGGAAAGATGAATAATTTTTGAAAACTCCGAATTCTCTTTAAACCCTGTTTCTGTTGCTTCATTACTTGTTAATACCTCGTCGGCATCAAGCAAATTGTTAATCTGTGCTATTTCTTCTCCCGAGTATTCTAATGGAAAAAGCCCAACATTTCTCGGAAGACCTCCCGATTCCTCTAATAATCCTCTACGATCCGCATACTCCATTTTTTTGTTGCCAATAACGGGATTACCCATTATAAGTACCTTATCATTGTTTCTGAAATTATTTTTCTTTTGATGTAAAAAAATCGATGCGGACGGGCTGTAAGAAAAATTAAAATGATAGATAAGGTAATCTTTACTTCTGTAATTATATGCGCTTTCTTCTTTGGTGTAAGAAGATACCAGGAAATCAAAAGGCAATGTGATAAGCTCGCTCGACGGGGAGACTATTATCCTTTCTCCTTCAGGTATTTCGTTTAAAACTTTTTTCAAAAATGTTTCATAGAAATCGTACGCAGCTTCTGCATTGAATGAGAATAAATCCTGGTTGTAAAATGTACCGGAGATTGTATTATCTGTTGTGAAATAGGGAGAAATATTCCCGGTATATGTTAATACTTTTTCTCTTCCCTCATTTATCTCAAAATGTTGGAAGCTGTTATTTGTAATTAAAAAGATATATGTTTTGTTTTCAGTAGAATAAAACGACAGAAGATTTTCATCATCTTTCAAATTTGCCTGTATGTCGGAAAGCGCCACAGGTTCTTCAAAATTAAGGTATCTCTGAAGCAAAGGTTGTTTGGATAGCAGCATTTTTTTTAATGCAGCATAATCTCTTTTAACAGAATCTGTTTCATCATCGTTGTAAATACCGGAATGAATTATCCATTCGTATTCATAAATTTTATTCAACCTGCTTTGATCTTTAATCAGGGACTCTAACTTTATATTATTCAGATTTTGAACTGTGTTCCGGGAACGGGACTTATCGATCAATTCGAAAGCTTCCTTAAATTTATTCTGATCAAGGTAATGTTCTGCAAAGGAATCATATATTTCTCTTTGAGTGGAGAAATATGAAATCTGTAGATCCTTTTCTTCAAAAAGAGGACGGGATATATCTTCAATTAAATTTATTGCCGATTTATAATAAGATTCGGCAGCCTCACCAAACCCCTTCCTGTCAAACATTTTTGCAAGCAAATAATATGTTTCTGTTTGCAAGCCGAATTCATTTAATTGTTGGGATATTCCTAAAGCTTCTTTGAATAATTTTTCTGCGTATCCAAATTTATTCTGTTCATCTGCAATTTCTCCTTCTACTACTTTTGCCCGCCCATTTAAATACTCAAATGCATATTCTTGCGCTAACTTTTCTCCCAGCCCGAGATACTCTATTGCCTTTTTGTAATCCTTTTTTTGCCTCAAGAGTTCAGCAAAATCAATAAGAACAAGTGATTCGTAGTAAGGGATGGAATTTTCTTGTGATAAATTCAGAGCCTTGTTGAAATAGTCTTCTGCTGTTTCCAGGCTGTCGAGCTCATACCAGGATGAGGCAATTTTATAATTCAAATCAGCCTGGTAATAAGGATCCCCGGTTCTCTCAGCAAACCTTTTAGCGGATGAAAAATATTTTATTGCATTATTGTATCTGCCCAGATTAAAGTTGAGCGCGCCGAGTCCGGAATTAATTTCTGTACTGAGCGAAACCTCTTTTATTTCGGATGATAGTTTCCGGGCTTCCCTATAATATCTCAGTGCTTTAGTATAATTGGAAAGATTTGCATAAACATCTGCAATGCCTGTAAGATTCATCGCTTTTGCTCTCTTACTATCGCCGGCATACTCAATTCCCTTTTCAAAATATCCGAGCGCCGATTTATAATCGAACAGGCTAATAAATATTTTTCCAATGTTGTTAACTAAAAGAGACAACCTTTGTCTGTTCCGGAGCCTCTCAAAAATCTCTTTGCTTTTAATGTAATTTTTCTTCGCTTCAATCAGGTTATTTATGAACGTGTAAGAAACACCGAGTTCGGAGTATGCAATAGCAAGGTTTTCAAAGTCATCAATTGAAGAGGCAATAGCTACAGCTTTATTAAAGTAGTTGTGCGAATTTTCGTAATCTCCATTTATATCTTCTATTATCCCAAGATTTATATAAGATTTAGCTTCGTTTTGCAAATCGTTGTTCTGCCGGGATAGGCTTAATCCTTTTTTATAAATCCTGGCGGCAGTATTATAATCTCCCGACAAAAAGAACAAAGAACCTTCAGCCAGTAATATTTTAGTTTTAAACTGAGGATTAATAGCAGAAAATGAATATGCTTTTTTTAATAGCTTCCCTGAATTATCATAGTTTCCCAAATTTCTATAAGCATAAGAAAGCTGGTAGAGAATATTTTTATTTGTTGAATCTTTCTCTAATGCTGCTTTAAAATAAGCCGATGCTTTTTGACTTTCTCCGGTTGCTGCATGTACAAGTCCCAACAAATAGTTTTTATTTTTGGAATTCAAACCGGACAGCTTAATACTATCCACGAGTAATAATACTTTTTCTGTTGCAGAAGCAGCAAAGACAAGCTCATCGTAATATGGAAGATAATATTGCTGTTTTGAGAAAAAAGAGAACAGAGTGTTAAACATTTCTTCATATTTCTGTTCTCTTTTTAATATGATCGACATCAAAAAAGATTTTTCAGAATCCCCGGGCAGTTCTGATAATTTTTTCAGCTCATCTTTTAAATCCGATTTTGAATTGACAAGATAAAAGTAGTAATCCTCTAAATGATGGCTATTCCATCCGCCCTTTTTTATTGATGTATTAAGCGAATCTATATTAAGAGGATAGTTCCGGTTACTGTTTGAATTGCCGGTTATTATGAATTCTGTGCCTGTCGGTTTGAAAAAAGAGAAGAGAATGAGCGGTAATAATATAGGTATTTTTTTTAGAGACATTTAGCACAACTTATTCCAGTTCATTTAATAGTTCCTGTGCTTCAGACATTTTGCTTCCTTTTTCCGAAACGACCATTCTTAAATATTTCTTTGCCGATTCAACATCGTTAAGCATAAGGCTCCCCTTTGCGTAGTAGAAATATGCATTATAAGTTATATCAGGAAACCTT
>MGZZ01000003.1 GCA_001802795.1 Ignavibacteria bacterium GWC2_36_12
AAAGAAATCTGATCATATTGAGATTGATCGCCAAACTGGTAGAAACGTGCACGGATATCGTAGGGGTTAGGAACAACACGAACTAATTCCAACAAGCTTCCACCTGAAATAGAATAAGGAGTAACAAAATTAAACCCTCCGTATGAAACTACATCCCGGGCATTATATGCCGAACCGGAAACCCATTCTCCAACATATGTGGTTACCTTCCAATTAACATAATCAGAATCTGGAGGCTGGTTAGTAGAATCCATACACACATAGTTTAAACCATTATAAATTACTGCCTGATAGGGTACATATAGAGAATCTGAAACCCAATCAACCGGTGAAAAGGATTTCCAATTAGTAGTATCATTTCCCGGAGGCATAGGCGGCGCTGTAACAGCCGGTCGCTGAAGAGTAGCCGGTGTATTAGTTATAGTCCATGCAAAACTACTGAAATTATCATTAGATTTTGATTGGATATAATAGTAATAATCAAATCCACGCGTTGCAGTTACATCATCAAAGCTACTAGCATCAGGCCCGAGATCTGTAAGCCTTTCATAAACAGTCCGATAATCCAGAATATTCCCCCGGGATCTATAAATTACATACCCCGTGGCTCCTTCAACGGGGGCCCATTCAAGTCTAATGCGGTCACCGCCCGAAATTACTGAGAAGGAACTTGGAGGAGGAGGGGATTGAATAAATCCGGGAGTGTTATAATTATCTATAGCATTACGAAAAGTTTTAATAATAGAATCTTTCCCTGTTTCGACCCATCTGCGTTTATATAGATTAAAATCAGTAGTTGTTGAACCATCCGGCATCCTTAATTCTGGTGTTCCGGTTCCATTTCTCCATTGAAGCCATCTTATACCGACTTCACGTCCTTTTTCCCACGAAATACCTGATACACCTTCAGCAAAAACAATACGAATACTGTCCCCTGGATTTAATGTGTAAGGTCCAAACCCTTGTCCCTGACTTGCACCCCCGCCGGCTTGTCTGACAGGATCACTATAATTAAATGGATAGTTATCACCAACCAGTACATCATGCTTAACAGATGGATGACCTTCAGATATAATATCGAATCGGTCCTGCATTTCCGATTCATTATACTGACTTACATTTTGGTCGACATGAGTACCATCGGAAGAGATAAACCAGGTAGTTTTCGGTTGAAGAGGATCATTACTTTGATTTTGCGAACTAACATCGGCATGAAGTGTTACAACCCCGGCATATTTGGCTGTACCCAAAGTACCAGCATCAGGGTCATCAAGTTTTGGCGTACCCCAATCTTCCGCATAACTTGGACGAGGAGCACCTTCAAATGGACCCGGCCATGAAAAAAAACCTCTCATCGGATTTCCATCATTATCTGTATACTCAGGATTACCGGGATCTTCGCCAAAAGAATGATTAATACAGTTAGGGCCCCATGTTGTATTAAAATGCCCCCATGTCGAAGCAAAGGCTAATGAGGTCACTCCTGAGAAAGCATATCTATAAAAGAAATAAAACCAGACATCTTGCAGCGTTTGCTGTTGTACATCTCCCTGCCGGTTATAAATTCCAGTATTTTTAAAAACATACTCGTTAATGAAATAATTACCATGTTCTGAATTAGCAAAAGCATATACCTTCTTTGTAACAGAAATGCCGATAGATGTATTGAATTCTACTAAAACCATTCTATCAGATGGTAAATTTGGATCTATTTCGTCAACTAAATCGTAAAGTGAATTGTCTGATGCTTCCTGGTTATCAACAAGCACTTCCGGACGAGCATCTCTACCAATTAATCTTATTTCAACCGGAAAGATTTGGTTAATACGATCAGGAAAATCTCTTGGTCCTGAACCAATAACTTTTGCACTTCTAAGAACATTATCGGCTGGATCATTAAAGCTTCTGCAGCCAATCCATAATCCTTTCATTCTCGATGTTGTCTGGTCAATGCTAAATTGTGCTGGCCATGAAAAGAAATTATTAATATTAGTACCTGAAGGAATTTCACCTTCAAATTCCGCTCCGATTTCATTAATAGGGGCTTGTAAATCACCAACATGAAGCCATCTGATTGCCTGAGAGTATCCTGAATTATTACCAAACAGAATCAAAAAACCAATAAAAAATGCTAAGAACTTACCCCTTTTAAAGTCTTTTTGATTTCTAAATTTTTGAATTATTTTTTTCATTGAATCCTCTGTTGTATTGCTATTCACCAAGATTAAATGAGAATCTTAATCCGAAGAAGAATCTTCTTGGATTTAAGAACCAGAATGTAGACGCATTCGGCATGTCTATATAAGCTTTGTCTTCATTCATCTTATCAATTCGGTTTTGATCGACTTGTCTCCATTGATCATTTACGTATTCTCTGTAAACACCGGTTGAAATTTCATAGTACCATGCTTGAGCGAGGTCTTGAGACGGAGGCTGTGTGGGATCCCAAACATCAACACCAATTAAAGGTTGAAATTCAGTACCCGGTTCTCTATAATCTCCAACTTTATCATTGCCGGGAATATTAGGATAAGCATCACTTTTCGGCAGATGCAGGGATGCCATATAAGCCTGGTCGCCTGTAGTATTCCACAATCTTAAAGTATTTAACACATTATCTGCGTCAATAAATAAAGTGATACCAAACTTCCCTATATTAATTGTTTTATCAAGCCGGAGATGAACGTCAAAGAAATCTCTTGCCTGAACATTATAAGCAACATTTAAGAGTCCATTTGGATTCCATGTAGTCCAATATCCATTCTGCCAATCAGCTGTAACATTTAATCCGAAGCCCCCAAGTATTTGATGTCCTAAAACTTCCGGTCCAAAATCTTCAGGAGAATTAATATTGATATTAGCTCTTGCGTAAGGCTGAGGTATGGGACGGTCTTGATAAAGGTTAACGGTTTTGGAATCATAATTAGCTTGCTGCTGTTTGCCAGAAAAGATCCGCGCACTTCCAAAATGTCCTGTGGTTCTAACCTGGTAAGTATAATTTATAAAACCATTCCACCAAAGCCCTGCTGTTTTTCGTAAAGTAATTTCAAAACCACGAACATCTTCATAATTATTTGAAGTTGATTGTGTATATTCCAAACCAGTTCCCTGAGAAGTATACCGTGTGAAGTCTTGCTGGTCAGTAATATCATTATAAAAAGCAGCTAATTGGAGCAAGTATTCCTCAAACAATATATGATCATAACCCAATTCGTAAGAAATTGTTTTAGCTAAAATTAAACTGGGATCGCCAAAACTTGTCACCTTACGCGTCTGATCCCGCTCAATTCTGAATAAGCTTTCATATTGTGGTACCTGCTTAAAATGGCCATAATTAAAAAACAACTTGGAATTTTCAGTTATAGGATGTGAAATACCTAAACGAGGACTTAACTGCCATTGCGGCTCTGATTCCTTTTTAGGAAACAAGTTGGTGTCATCATAATTAATATTACCTGAGTTATCAGATAAAAAGAAACGGCCGTCAAATGGATTTAAATCCCACCAAGCTGCCTGTGAATCAGTGTAATCCAGTCGCAATCCTGCGTTTACTGTAAATTCTTGAAATTCAATCTTGTCCTGAACATACATAGATGCACGAATTGGAAATACCTGCATCAATACCCTATTCGAATAACCTTTGTTAGGATCCAGATAATTTTCTAATTGTGAGCCGGAATTTATAGTTCCATAGTCGAAATTAAGATCATTGTAATTAAATTCTATTCCTGCTTTTATTAAATTCTGAAAATTGAGCTGAGTAGTAAAATCAGCTTTAATTGTTGTACTATTAACCTTTGTATTGTCCCGGGCTTTAGCATAATGAGAACCTTCTCCCCAATTTAGAACACTAGTTACATCTTTAGGCCAATATCCCAAAGGGTTCGAATCCTCGAAAAATCCCGGGACTATTTCAAACCTGCCCAAACTATCTCTCAACCCTGTTGGACGAGTGTTATAATCCCTTCTAAAATGTTCTATAGAAACTTCATAAAAAGTAGTGGCACCTAAAGTATGAGTAAGTTTGCCTGCATAAGACTGATGTGAGATATCAGAAAGAGAAAAGTTAAAATTGGAAAACAGCCCAAATAAATCATAAGTATTGGCTACAGCACTTGCAACATTTGCAATCTCATTTGGGAAACGGGGATAATAATAAATACCCACAGCATCCCAATTATGTCTTATTGTAAATTGTTTCCCTATCAGGCTTGAAAATCGAAGTGTCATCTCCTTAGAAATATTGGAAGTTAATTGTAATGTCCAATCGTAATCCCTATAATCAGGCCTTGTCAGAGGGAAGAGCAACATCTCTCGATTGCTTCGAAAAGATGTAAAAAATCTTAAATCACCAAGAGATTTACTTATAAAAGGAATTGGTCCCCCAAATCCAGCATCAATTTCAAAGTCAGGCTCATCATTAATTTGCCTCTTTCTTGTTTCATACATAAAAGCCCTTTGAGCTGCTTGAGGGGTTAAATCATTATTTGGATTATTATCTGAATTTAAATTTTCAGCAACCTTATTCCATCCTTGAAATATGGGGTATTGATCGCGAGTGTATTTATCCCATGCACCATTTTGAGTACCTGTCCAGCACACAGCAGGATCAAAGAAAGGTCTTAAAACATATGAATATGGGTCAAGAATATCCCTGATACCTTCGCCTCTCCAATATTTGGGAGCGGGCGGGCTGTATCTTATTTGAAAACTTCCGGAGTAATTCTCTTTACTTCCTTCCTTGGTAACGACATTAACTACTCCTGAACGAACCTGGCCATATTCGGCTTGAAATCCACCACGCTCAACTGAAATTTCTTTTACAGAACTAAGGGGAATCCGGGTCATAGGTTCATTGTTTCTGGGATCCCGTAAAGTAACCCCATCCAGTTCAAAAAGAATATTATCACCATCGCCGCCGCGAATGTTTAATCCTCCCTGTACGCTTACTTTTCCTCTTGCGGTAAAATCTGGATTATTTCCTGTGAGGAAAGTCGGTTGAGCAGCTCCGTCAGTAAAAGAACTCCAACCTCCACGAATACCAGCCTGCAATCCAATAGCACTTATTACACTATTAATGGGTAATCTCTCAATTTCCTCATCGGAAACTGAAGAAACACTTGTAGATACATCTGGCCTGATTGTATTCCTTTCGGCTGTAATCACTACTTCACCAACTTGAATGGTTTCTTCTTCAAGTGCAACATCTATACGTGCAGTCTGGTCAATAAATACTCTGACTTCATTTATTTTAATCTTCTGATATCCGACGAAGGATATTTGAACATCATATGTCCCGGGGGGAACTTCCAGGATTGTGTACCGACCATCAAGGTCTGTAGTGGTTCCTAATGTTGTTTCAATAACCACTATGTTAGCACCGGGTAATGGTTCCCCGGTTTTTTTATCGGTTACAGTGCCTGCAATTTTTCCTGTTGTTCCTGACCAAAGTGGTGATACAGATGCAATTGTCAACAGAAGAATCACTACAATCAAGTTCTTCAGTTGTCTCATATCCAATTACTCCTTCCAATTTAGGTAAACTCTAATGTAATGTCTATGTGGTTAATTTCAAGCATTCGTAAATCTTGCGGTTTTTTGTATTTACGATTATACATATATGTTGGTGAAATAGCTGGTAAGAAAATAATAAAAGATACATGGAATATCTATAGTAACAATAATGATCAATAACTTTTTCCTTTTCCTATTTTCTTTTTTGCCCTACTATAAAAAATATATTATTCTAAAATATAAATATTATACACAATGATTATACCGGTAGGGATAAGCTAATAACTATGAGTGTTTGATAACGTTGCGGTACAAATTTCTTTATAACTATATCATAAAGATAAAACCGGATTATACCATTTTATATCAAATTGATATAGAACTTTAAAGTATGGTGCTGTATTGTGATATGCTGCTCAAAAAATAGAAAGGGAAAAATTATCTTATTTCTTATGAAAATAAAAAATATAAATGTTCCAAGAATTTTCTTCAGTTATATCATTTTTATATAAAATACTTTTTATGCTCTTATCTTATTGATATAAATTAGATGCTCATCCCAAAAACTTTTACCCAAAATATGAATTTATCGAATCTTTTGGTATCGGTATGATCATTGTGTAACTAATAAGACTTAATTGTACATAAAAAAATTAAAAGGACTTAATTAGGATTACATATTGTTTGGTTTATCTACAGTAGGTGTTTTTTTATATTTTTTATTTTTTGTCTCTCTTATTTCTTTCAGTATGTATGTTTCGCGTACAAAAGAAGTGACAGTTGAAAGTTATTTTTTTGCTAATAGGAACATACATTGGTTGATGTTAGGGGTCTCTCTTTTAACACCAAGCTTTTTCAGCCCTTATATTTTCGGACTGAGCCTGTCCGGGACTTCAGAATTAATAATTGTTTATGGAATAATTTCTGCGATAATGCTTGTTATTTTAGGCTGGTTTTTAATTCCTCTCTATCTGAAATTAAAAATAAATACTCTTCCTGAATATTTCGAAAAAAGATTTAACAGGGCTTGCAGGCTTTTTATTTCATCGCTTTATATTTTCTATAACATTTTTATCAGGCTGATAGTTATTCTTGTAACCGGAAGTATTATCATAAGTACAATTAGGGGCGTTGACACTTATTCTTCTCTTCTTTTTTTTCTAATTATAACGGGTATTTATGTTATTACCGGCGGATTGCACGCTGAAATTTATGTGAACGTTATTTTAGTATCACTCATAGCAATTGGAATAGCAGGATTTTCCTTGTGGGCTGTTTATCAAAGCGATGGAATTAATTCGGCAATCTATAAAATTGCTCCTTCGACCAACTACAATTCCGGGTCCACCTCGACGTGGTCTAACCTAATGCTCGGTCTTCCCATCCTCGGTTTTTGGTTCTGGTGCACAGATCAATTTATAGTTCAAAAAACCTTAAGTGCCCGCACTACTTCTTTTGCGAGGAAGGCAACACTCTTTTCAGGATTTTTACAAATAATTCCAATTTTGATTTTTATTTTACCAGGTATTATTTCAATAAAACTCTTTCAGGATGCTGCTTTTGAAAGTTCAATGCATTCCTTGTTTTCGGGTAGTATTCTTCCGGAAACTATTAAAGCGGGAATAATAATAGCTGTAGCAGCCGTATTAATGGGTTCTTTTGCCGGTCTTTTCAACAGCACTTCTTCACTAATCACATTCGATTTTTATCGGAATCTAAGACCTGCTGCATCTGATAGAAAGCTGGTCCTTGTGGGCAGGTTAACAACAATTTTCCTGGTGTTATTCTCAATTTTGTTAATTCCATTATCTCAAAACATGGATTTTAATTATTCGTTAAAACTTTTTGAGACCTTCGCATATTTTGCTGCACTGGTTACGGGAGTATTTCTCACCGGTTTATTGAATAAAAAAATTAATTCATTTAGTGCCTTGGCAACTTTATCTGTAGGAACAGTAATAATTTTATTAAGAAGCTTGCTGAATATTATTTTCGATTACAATCCTGCCGGTAACGGTTTTTTCAGCTGGTTTATTGAAGTTAATTTCCTGGTTTTTTCATTTTTTATTTTTTTGCTTTCGATTTTCTCTTTATTTCTTTTTTCCAGGTTAACCTTGGTTCAACTTGCCTCTGGTTCTTTTTTAAGAATACTAAAAGAAATATTCTTGAAATTAAAAATTAGATGGAATTTTAATAAAACTGTTTTTTTAATTCTATTAGTCCTTGTAATAATTGTTACATGGGGGGTATTATTTTAAAGTGATTTTATAGAGTCTTATAAAAGGAGAAAGCTATGCCATCGGGTAAATGCCGAATTATTCGCTTATGTGTAATAATAATCTTATCCATTTCTAATATTCTTTTTGCGGGAACCACAGGAAAAATAACAGGCAGAATTTTGGATAAAGATACGGGTGAACCTCTCCCGGGTGTAAATGTAATTGTTGAGGGAACAACACTCGGTTCAACCACCGACATAGACGGTTACTATGTTATTCTTCAGGTACCGCCCGGTTCATATAATGTTGTTGCAAGCATGGTGGGATATGCAAAAGTAATTGTTTATGGAGTACGCGTTCATATAGATCAAACAAGTCCAGTTGATATTGAAATGATTGAAGAGGCATTTGAAATTGAAGATATAACTGTTGTAGCTGAAAGAAATATAGTAAAAAAGGATGTATCTACCAGTGTAGCTGCAATTTCACCTGACGAAATTGAAGCCCTTCCCGTTACTTCGATAGGTGACATTGTAAGTTTACAGGCAGGAGTTGAAGAGGGTTTTATTGTTAGAGGAGGCCAGTCTGATGAACTTTTATATCAAATAGATGGTGTTACTTTACGCGATCCTGCAAACAATAAACCCATAACTACAGTTGCTCTATCATCAATTCAGGAAGTATCGATAGAGCGTGGTGGATTTAATGCCGAATACGGACAAGTACGATCAGGAATAATAAATATTGTAACAAAAGAAGGTGATTATAGTGCTTATCATGGATCAGTACAATTAAAATATAGTCCTGCAACTCCAAAGCATTTTGGAATGTCTGTATATGATCCTAATTCTATGTGGAATCGTCCTTATCTGGATGATGCAGTAGCCTGGACAGGTACTGAAAATGGTGCGTGGGATCAATATATGCAGCGTCAGTATCCTAATTTTGAAGGTTGGAATGCGATTTCAAAACGGCTTTTATCTGATGACAATCCTAATAATGATCTTTCTCCCTATGCCGCCCAACGCCTTTGGATGTGGGAACATAGAAGAAGACCCAGCACAGAAGCCCCGGATTACAACATTGATGCAAGCTTTGGCGGCCCGGTTCCTTTCATAAGTAAACAACTTGGTAATTTACGTTTTTTTACAAGCTTTCGCTTCGAAAGAGAGATGCTTCTAATCCCTCTTAGCAGAGATGATTATCAGGAGTATAATGTTTCGGCAAAAATAAATTCTGATATAAAAAATGATATGAGATTGACGCTGTCTGGCTCATATGGAAAATCTTATAATGTTGCTATTAATGCCGATGATTCCCAGTTTAATAATAACCAATTTGGTGTAAACGGAGCTCAATTCTGGAATCCGACTGATTATTTACGGACACCTTTATCAATTGCACAGCAGCTCAGCGATCATAGAGCCAGTAGAATTTATACCGAATCCTGGTATAGCCCTGCCGATGTCAGTCACTTTACACTATCTGGAAAACTAACTGATTTCATAGCCAAATCTACATTTTACGAAGTTAGTTTTGAACATGTAAACCGCAAATATGAAACAGGACCTCTTGAAGAAAGAGATCTTTCAAAAATATACGAGATAATTCCCGGGTATTTTGTAGATGAAGCTCCGTATGGATGGAGCAGCAGTGCTACTGCAGGAATTGGCGATCCTGATATGTTCTTCGGCGGGCATTCAGCTCAAATGCGCGATTCCAGCAAAACCAATTCGTATACCCTCAAGTTCGATCTATCAAGTCAATTTACTAATGAGCACTTATTTAAGTTAGGAGTTGAATTTGCTTACTTTGATCTTAACTTAAATTACGGTAAAGTCAGCCCTGCTTTCGATGATATAAATTATGTAGAAGAGCAATGGAATCCTTACAGGATTTCTGCTTACATACAGGATAAGATTGAAATGCTCGGCTTTATTGCTAATATCGGATTAAGAATGGATTTAAGCAATCCAAATACTGAATGGGTAGATGTTGATCCCTTTGATAAGTCTTACTTCTCAGGGGACTATGATGAAAGTATTAGTTATCCGACAAAGAAATCAGATATTGATGTTGCCTTCAGCCCCCGCATAGGTATTTCCCACCCTATTACTGATAATTCTAAACTATATTTTAATTATGGGCACTTCAAACAACTGCCTGCCTATCAAGAAATTTTCAGATTAGGTCGAGGTGGTTCAGGAGCGTTATCTAATTTTGGTGACCCTAATTTAATAGAAGCAAAAACAATTGCCTACGAGTTAGGCTACGACCATGCTTTGTTCGATTTATACTTATTACAAATCCAGGCCTTTTACAGGGATATATCGAATGTACAGGCTTACACAAACTATACGAGCGAAAGAAAAGGCATAGGGTACTTCAAAGTTACAAATGATAATTATCTGGATGTAAGAGGTGTTGAGGTAACACTTAAAAAATCTATCGGCGATTGGATACGTGGTTTTGTTACGTTTACATACCAGGTAACTACTAACGGCGCATTTGGTAGTGGAAGGATTAATGACAATCCTGCAGATCAAAGGATAATTGATCAGACTACTCAAAATGTTTATCAGCAAAAACCGGTACCCCAGCCGCGTTCAAGAGCGAGCTTAACATTTTTAACACCTCATAATTATGGAGCTGACTTCGGCGGCATTCAACTCCTTAGTGATTGGTCACTCACAATTTTAGGAGACTGGAGAGCTGGTCAATATATAAATTACAATCCAAATCAAATCCGTACAATTTCAAATATAGTTCAGAACGTTCAGACATCAGATTATTTGAATATCGACTTTCAATTAAATAAAACATTTGATTTTAATTCCTTTTCTGTAATGTTCTTTATAGACGTGAGGAATTTCCTTAACACGAAGAGACTGTCTGGCGCTAGTTTTTACGATGCGAGAGACCAGCAGTTTTATATGGAATCGCTTCACCTGCCTAAAAGTGACGCTTATAATAATATTCCTGGTGATGACCGAGTTGGTGATTACAGGGAAGATGGAGTGGAATTTCAGCCAATTATTTACGACTACTCAACAATACAGCATGTAAGCAATCCTCAAACACGTCCATTCTATTACGAAACTGCTACGGGCAGGTATATGCAGTATGTTAGCGGCAATTGGCAAGAAGTAAATAAAGATAAACTCGATCAAGTACTGGAGGATAAGGCGTATATAGATATGCCTAATAACACTTCCTTCAACTTTTTGAACCCAAGACAAATTTTCTTTGGAATTAATTTATCATTCAAATTATAATAACGAATTGTGACAAACAAAGGAAATAATCAAATGATTATAAAAAATTTAAATAGAGTAATAACTGCCCTGTTTCTTTGCTGTGCTTCTATCATCCTGAACCCCGGTTTGCTGTTTGCTCAAGCCGGTGTTCAAGGTACCCAGCAGAATGTAATAAAATGGATGTGGGTAGGAGGATTACGTTCCTGGTTTTCAAATTCTGGATCAGAAGGTGAGTATTTTAGGCGTGATAGAACTACCTACGTAGCGCAGGATCAGATTGACGGAATGTTATACCCGGGCGAATATAACAACAGGATGAAGGGAGTGAAAATTTCTAAAGCATTTTGGCTGGGAACTACTAATTTTCTCGATCCGGTTTCAAATGTTCTTTATCCCCATAAAATTATAAGTGCGGGGCCTGCGGGGGTATATATGGGCACAGAGATAATTGCAGAGGAATCATTCGGCAATGTAGGTATAAAAATGCTAGGTAAATTTGATCATCCCAACGTATACGTAGATAATACTAATTCTTCCGTAATCGAATTTAATGATGAAGTAGATGAAATAGACGATGCCTTGCCATCAGACAGGATGCTGATAAGTAAATTTCATACGAGTATAGGAATAACTGTAACAAGAAAAATTATTGCATTTTCGCAGCAATACCACGATAATTACTATATTTATGAATACACACTAAAAAATACAGGAATCATAGATAGAAGCGGCGAACAAAAGATAAATAAAACCCTTACCGGAGTAGTATTTTATCTGCTCGGCAGATATTCCTTCGCCGGTGAATCGTATACAGGTACTGGAGTAGGCGACTGGTTTCCCGCGGGATCTTCTTGGGGTAGAAATACATTAATCGACCACGTGGGGCAGGATGAGAGTCATCTGTTGGCTCCACCGAACGATTTCCAAGCCATGTTGACTTATTATGGACCTCATTCAAGTACTCTATTCGGAAGTCCGTTAAGCGATATTGGACTTCCAGGTCCAAGAGCTACAAACGTATTGACTCTTGCAGGAACTCAATTTTCCGGAATTGTTTTACTGCATGCAGATAAAGCACCGGGTGATACGACGCATGACAAATCCAAACTTATTTCAACAGTATCTGTAGGCGCCGATGCTACAAGAGATATAACTAATTCCCCAGGCTTTCAATATAACCAGGCTACTATGACGAGGAAATACCTCGAGTATATGACCGCCGGACATCCCAATCAAACTCTGGCTGAACAAGTTGGAAAAGACCCTGTAACAGGCTGGCCAAATGCTTATGCTAATACATTTGGTACTGATCCAGGAGGCTCTATTGCAACTCAGGGTTTCGGTACTTATGATCTCGCCCCTGGAGATAGTGTGCGTATAGTAGTTGCAGACGTCGTTGCAGGGATCAGCCGCAATAAAATTTTAGAGGTTGCCGAAAATTGGTTCACTAATAACACTTCAGAATTTGTTTTGCCACAGGGTTATAAAAATGGAACTACTACTACAGATCGCGATGAATACAAAAACGCATGGGTATTTTCTGGTAAAGATTCTTTGTTCCAGTCTTTCAGGAGAGCAATTGCAACCTATAACAACAACTACAATATACAACAGCCACCACCACCACCGGATAATTTTGAGGTTAATTCTGGAGGAGACAGAATAAGACTTTCCTGGTCTAGCAACGCAGAATCCTGGCCAAATTTTGATGGATACAGAGTATATAGAGCCGAAGGACGAAATGATACAGTATTTACGCAAATTTTTGAATGCAGCAAAAATAATGTTGTAAATTCTTATGATGACAAAAATGCAATCCGTGGATTTAATTATTACTACTATGTACAAACAAAAGATAATGGTTCAACGAATGATATTGAGCCTGGAGTTCCCCTTGTTAGCAGCAAATATTATACAATGACCTCCAATCCGGCGTACTTGACCAGGCCGGCAGGTGTTACATTAACAACGGTTGCACGAGATACTTTTTATACAGGTGATGGTTTAACAACTGAGTTTATTTTACCTATGTCTGTTGCAGACACCAGTGGTACTGTTATACACGGCTTATCAATAAACGTAAACGGTGTTAAACAAATTCCTGCCTCATACAGTGTCACTTTCGATACATTGAGATTTATTAAGGCCCCACTTGGCACTATTGAAGTAAAAGTTATTTCTCCTACTGAAGAAAGAAGCTATAAACTTTCGGAAATTAGAATAGTTCCTAACCCATACAATCTGAAAGCAAGAAACATACAGTTTGGTGAGAATGACCAAACTACACTAGATAGATTAGCTTTTTATAATCTTCCACCAGTTTGTAGAATAAAAATTTATACCGAAACAGGCGACTTAATAGAGACCATTGAGCACACCAATGGCAGCGGGGATGATTACTGGCATTCCCTCACCTCTTCAAGGCAAATTGTAGTTAGCGGGTTATACATTGCCTATTTTGAAGTTACTGAAGATTATAGTGATGATATCACAGGCGAGTTTCTCTATCGAAAAGGTGATAGTATTTTCAAAAAATTTGTAATAATAAGATAATTTTTAACCCCTGACCTGAACGAAACACAGGCAGGTAACTATCAAAAGAGTGTGTATTGAAAAGGAGAATAAAAAGTGAAATGCTTACATAAATTATACTTAACAGCTTTAGTTCTGGGATTGGCTGCATCCACATCATTCAGCCAGACAAAATTAGCTCAGACGGGCTTTAATTTTCTAAGTATATCCTCCGATGCAAAATCCAGCGCGATGGGTGATGCTGTAAATTCTTTGTCTGGCTTTTCAGGGGCTATGGCTCACAACCCGGCTTCTATGGCTGAAATGCCGAATTTGCTCGGTGCTACTTTTAGTATAAATAAATGGATAGCGGATATTAATTACCTATCGGCAAGTTTTATACTCTCACCTTACTCCGGCGATTATGGCACAATTGGTTTAAGCTTTCAATCGGTTGATTATGGCGATCTGGAAGGAACTGTTGTCGACAGAACTAATCCAAATGGTTATTCCGAAACGGAAATTTTCAGTCCCTCGGCTTTTGCAATAGGAGTTGGGTATGCTAAAATGATCAGCCAGCAGTTTGGCGTAGGTGCCCAGATTAAATATGCACGCCAGGAACTTGGTGAAAGCTCTTTTATGACTGAAGAAGGAGATGTAACATCAAAGAAGAATAAAGCAGATGCCGTTGCATTTGATTTCGGTACTATTTATAAAACCGGCATTAAGAGCATTGCATTTGGAATGTCGGTAACAAATTTTTCGAAGGAAATAAAATATGAAGAAGAAGGTTTCCAGCTACCTTTACTTTTCACAATCGGTATTTCTGCGAATGTTTTTGATTTCTTCGATATGCCGGCTATAAATCAGGATTTGATGTTATCTGTTGACTGGACTCATCCACGGTCTCATCCGGAACAGATAAAAATAGGATTAGAATATAAAGTCTTTGACGCATTTTCCCTAAGAGGCGGCTATATTGGCGGAAATGATGAAAATGATTTCACATTTGGAGCGGGTGTATCTTACTTCGGAGTTGAATTTGATTATGCTTATACTCCTTTCGGAGTGTTTAACGAAGTTCAAAGATTTACAGCACGTCTTTCATTGTTATAGAATAAAGGGTATAAACATGAAAAACAGTAACACATTAATTCATTCAGTTAAAACTTCCGGAATATACAAAATAGTTCTACACTGTAGTTTAATTTTTTGTACTATCATTACTCTGAATAGCTGTGTCAATTTCGAGGAACCGGGTATAATATATGAGCCTTCATTCCAAAGAACCAGCAATCCGACTATTACAGGAGTTACGCCCGAAGGGATAGCATTAGGCGGTGTAAGAGAGATTACTATTTCAGGTCAAAATCTGGGAGTGAAGAATGGTTCGGATACAGATTGGGTTTATGTAGGAGGCAGACAGGCAGTTATTAAAGAAATAATCGGGGATCAGACAATCGTAGTATATAGACCTCAATTGCCTAATAGTAATTACGATACAAAAATTTATATCAGTGTTACAGCTCCGAAAGCTATCGATACATCAGCTAACGCTGAGTATATGGTTGAGTCACCTGGAGAAACTGTTGGAGACTACGGTACAGCTTTCAGTAGTTATCCTATTACTGCCGTTGATTTTGACAACGATGATAATATTTATTTAATAACTGCTTCTACATCCAGCAGATCAGTTTGGAGAAATGATCCTTCCGGTGTTTCTTTAACTCAAATGACAGGAAATTTCTCTCCTTCATCTGCTTTTAGCATAATTACAGATGCAAAATTTGGACCCGGGCAGATAGGTTACAACCTTTATGTGGCTAATGGAACAACTACTATTTACAGGCAGCGTGTCGATTCAGTTGTTACTGGTACAATAAGGCCCGAAGCGGTTGACACACTACCGGCGGCAGTTAGTAAACTAGATGTTGATGAAAACGGTAATGTATATACAGCCGGCAGCGAGGGAGTTTTTATGACAAATTTAAGTGATGGCACCACTTCTCAAAATCTCGGCTACGAAGGAACTCCGAATCTTATTGGCATTCGAACGTATTACGAAAGTAATAACGGCTATCTGTATATTGCAGATACTCTTAATATATGGCGAAGCCAGATTAACCCTGATGGATCGTTAAGTGGAAAGGAATCTATAGTAAACCTTAACAGTATACCGGATCTCAGTAGTACTTATATAAGCTCATTTACTATAGATGAAAATGGAAGTATCTACCTTTGTTTAAGAAACCATCCGACTCATTCGATATTTTTCAGAGAGAACGATGGTTCGATTACTCCCTATTATTATGAAAATATCCTGCCAAACTCTGTTGATTTACTGGTTTGGGGTAGAGACAGATATCTTTATTTAATAAGCTCGATATTAGGCCCTGATGGAGTTAGAGTTACAAGGTCACCATACGCTTCAGGCAGAGTTTTCAGAATGGCATTAGATAAAAACGGAGCTCCCTATCAGGGGAGAAAATTTTTACAATAATAAATATTGTTTATTACTTAAAAGGCATCGTTAGAGAAAGGAGGTTCTTAGAAAAATTATAAATATTTTCTAAATGTTCTAAATCATCTTAATTCAAATTATTTAAACTAATTAGGAGGTAGACATGACAGTCAGAAAAACCTTACTATTGATATCTTGTCTGGTTTTTGTTGCTGGTACTGCTCAAGCCCAGTTGTCGAAAGTAGTTTCAGACAGCATATATCAGATCCCTAAAACAACAGTTGCTCCTGTAATTGATGGAGTAATTGATGACGTTTGGAAAACCCTTGACTGGAATTTCCAAAGGACATATGTTGTTGATAATGACGCAACTCCGCCTGATGATCGCACCGATCTTACAGGAATGAGCAAAGCATTGTGGGATGATGATAATCTATACATATTGTTCTATACACAGGATGACGATATCCAGGATAATCCCACTGTTGTAGGACAAACCTGGAATAAAGATGCCGTTGAGATTTATATTGATGGCGATAACAGCAAAGTTGCAGATAACACCGGATGCGATCCTGGCGGCGGAAGATGCCCGGATGACCATCAGATGACTATACCTCATGAATTTATAGATATTGAAGCTGATACAGTAGATGGTATTGGTTTAGACGCTTCCGTAGATCTTACGGGTATTGAATTCAAAATTGCCGAAGTTGATGGTGAAGCCGGTTTAGGCGGCTGGCTGGTAGAAGTGAAACTCCCTCTTGAAAATCTCGGCGTACCCGCAATTGAGGGTTCACTGATTGGCTGGGAACTGCAGCAGGATGAATCGGATGCAGATCACGCAGGTGCACGCGGTGATATGTCTAAATGGTGGAATGAAAGCAACAACTCATGGACAGATGCCAGTATTTGGGGAACCGCTGTTCTTAGTGGAAGGGTTGTAGATGAAGCGTACGAAATTGGAAAAGTTCCGGCTGGTACAACTATAACGATAGATGGAGTAATGGATCCTGTTTACTGGGGTGCCAATCCTGCTACTATGAATGAATTCAGAGTAGGAGATCCTCCAACCGGTACTGAACCGGACAACATAGATGATGCCCTTTTAACAGCATATGTTCTATGGGATGATAATAATATTTATTATTTCATAGATGTTGTAGATGACGATATACAGGATAACCCCACTGTTGTAGGACAAACCTGGAATAAAGATGCAGTTGAGATTTATATCGATTCCGATAATAGCAAAGTGCCAGATAATACTGGATGCGATCCTGGAGGCGGAAGATGCCCGGATGATCATCAGATAACTATACCTCACGAATTCATTGGTTTTGAAGCTGATACAGTAGATGGACTCGGCTTTGATGCTTCTGTAGATCTTACAGGCGTTGAATTCAAAATTGTCAATAAAGAAGAAGGCGGCTGGTATTTAGAGTTGAAGATCCCTCTTGAGAATGTTGGCATTCCTGCTACAGAGGGTTCTTTATTAGGATTCGAACTGCAGCAGGATGAATCTGATGCAGATGATGCCGGCGCCCGTGGAAGTATGGAGAAATGGTGGAATTTATCCAACAACTCCTGGACAGATGCCAGCATTTGGGGAACTGCAAGGCTTGGCGGAGAGGTTACTGTTGGAGTTAGAGAAAAACCATCACCGGTTCCAACAAAATTCGAGCTTTCTCAAAACTATCCTAATCCGTTCAACCCAGGTACAAAAATAACTTTCAGTGTTACTGAACCCGGTTTGGTTACTCTAAAAGTATTTAACCTGCTTGGAGAGGAAGTTGCCACACTCGTAAATGAACAACTTTCTACAAGTACTTATGAAGTTGATTTTAATGCAGGTAATTTACCAAGTGGTGTATATCTCTACAGAGTGACTACAGGAAATACTTCTATCACTAAAAAGATGATGTTACTTAAGTAATTAGCTGAAACCTAAAGCGTTTGTGGTTTTGACCACAAACGCTTTTTATTAACTACTGCAACTCGGAGCTCCTAAAAATGAATCTTCATATTGTTGATGTGGGAATTATCCTTCTATATCTAGCCACCACTATTTTTATCGGGTTTTATATTTCAAAGAGAGCTTCTAAGAATATTCATAATTACTTCCTTGGCGGTAACAAAATTCCTTTTTGGTTTCTCGGTGTATCAGACGCATCGGGCATGTTCGATATAGCAGGAACAATGCTTATTGTTTACTGGCTTGCTGTTTATGGATTAAAGAGCATGTGGATACCCTGGATATGGCCTGTCTTTAACCAGATATTCCTGATGGTTTACTTATCACCGTGGCTGCGACGATCGAATGTAATGACAGGAGCCGAATGGATGAAAACCCGTTTCGGAACCGGAAGAGGAGCTACTCTTTCCCATTTTATCGTAGTAATTTTTGCGATCATTAGTGTAATTGGTTTTCTTTCTTATGGATTCAAGGGAGTTGGAAAATTTGCAGCGGCGTTTCTTCCGGCTTTAGTAACAAGTCCTGATACATTAGCTCAATACCCGCAGATTAATGCTAATCTTTATGCTCTTATCCTTATGGCTATTACAACTTTATATGTTGTAAAAGGCGGTATGATGAGTGTTGTGGCAACTGAAGTAGTACAATATTGTATTCTTTCTGTATCTGCAATTGCGATAGGAATAATAGCTATGTATCACGTGTCTCCCGAAATGATAAACAGTGTAATACCTGAAGGCTGGAAAAGCATGGCTTTCAATTGGAATTTAAATTTAGACTGGACAACAGTACAATCTTCAGTTGCTACAAAAGTAACAGCCTTTAATCAATGGATAGAAAACGACGGTTACTCACTCTTTGGATTATTTTTTGGAATGATGCTATTTAAAGGATTATTTGTGGCAACAGCTGGTCCGGCACCAAACTATGATATGCAGCGTATTTTATCTACGCGTAGCCCGGTTGAAGCTGCTAAAATGAATTCACTGGTTAGTGTTGTTTTAAATCCTACACGTTATTTTATGGCTGCAGGTTTAGCCATACTTGCACTTACAAGTTTCGATGCTTTATATAAAACATCAATTACTACCCCGGATTTTGAAGCAATACTACCCGAAGTTCTGGCTCACTATGTCCCTGTCGGTTTGCTCGGACTTTTGATGGCTGGATTTATTGCCGCCTTTATGAGCAATTTTGCCGCAACTGTTAACGCAGCACCTGCATATATCGTGAATGATATATACAAGCGATATATCAACCCTAATGCCGATCCAAAAAAATATGTTCACATAAGTTATATTGCTTCAGTTGCTGTTGTAGTTGTAGGTATTTCAACCGGATTTTTAGTCGAATCAATAAACCAGATTGCGTTGTGGTTAGTTGCATCTTTATGGGGTGGCTATACTGCCGCAAATGTTTTAAAATGGTATTGGTGGCGATTCAACGGTTACGGGTATTTCTGGGGAATGGTTTCAGGCATCGCCACTTCACTGATTTTGCTTACTCTTGAGAACTTAAATTTAATTCCGTTCTTAAATGACTGGCCTTTACCTGCCAACCCGAGTATGAATTCATTCCCGATAATCTTCTTCAATTCAATTGTGGGATGTTTTATTGCTACATTGATGACCAAACCTGAAAGCGATGAAGTACTGATGAAATTTTACTGCACTGTTCGTCCCTGGGGGTTTTGGAAACCAATTTATGAAAAAGTTATTAAAGCTGATCCACAATTTGTTTCAAACAAAAATTTCAAGCGCGATATGTCCAACGTTTTTGTTGGAATAATCTGGCAGATAACACTGATGGCAACCCCTGTATTTTTGGTAATACGAGAATTTACTTCTTTAGTAATTTGCGTTGGAGTTTTGATATTGACTTCAATTATATTAAAGCTTAACTGGTGGAATAAACTTGAAGAAACCTATGGGGAAAGTAAAAGTGAAATAAAAATTGTGAGTCCGGAAACTAAAGCTCCCTTTTTGAATTCAGATTCAAATTAAGGAATTCTTCGAGGATTGTTTATAACACATAAATGGAAATTTAAATCCCTGTACAAGGAATTTTAAAAAATAAATTGCAAATTCCGGATGTATTTTGTATTATTTTGTAAATACAGATGAAGGACAAGAGAAAGAAAAAAAAAGCTGTCATTAATCCGCCTAAACCAAACTTATCAACTGCAAAAAAAAGAATTTTCTGGATTGCTACAATTTCATTACCATTTCTTATTTTTTCTATTTTAGAAATAAGTCTGCGTATTTTTAACTATGGAGGGAACTTAGATCTTTTCATAGATGGTCCTCCAGGATATGAAAATTACATAAGGTGTAATCCTGAATTCGCACACAGATATTTTTATACACAATCAAATGTACCTACGCCGCCGCTGCAGCTTTTTAATAAATTAAAACCGAAAAATGGGTATAGAATTTTTGTCCTTGGCGAGTCGAGCGCTGCAGGCTTCCCTTATAGCAATAACGCTTCATTTCCAAATATTCTGCAAAGAGGACTTTCAAATACTTTCCCCCAAAAAAACATCGAAGTAATTAATGTTTCGATAGCAGCAATAAACAGTTATACGTTGCTTGATCTGGTTGATGAAATTATTGAGCAATCGCCGGATGCTATTCTTATTTACACCGGTCATAATGAATACTATGGAGCGCTGGGTGTTGGTTCTGCACAGTCACTCGGTAATTGGCGATGGTTAATAAATTCCTATTTAAAGCTGCAGTATTTTAAGACTTTTATTCTCTTACGTAACTTTTTGGGATGGGCGAAAACACAGTTCAGTAATCTATTCTATAAAGAAAATGAATCCGACCCTTCCGCTACATTAATGGAACGTATAGTTGCAGAACAGACAATACCTTACGGCAGTAATCTGTATGAAAAAGGGAAAAAACAATTTGAAGAAAATATAGAAGCCATAATTCAGAAGGCAGTTGATAAAGATATTAAGGTTGTTCTAAGTGAACTCGTCAGTAATTTACATGACCAGGAACCTTTTATTTCTGTTAAAGACAAAGATGGAAATTCTGCGGAATTATTTTTCAATTTAGCACGAAGCCAGGAAGCAAACGGGAAATTTGAAAAAGCGAAAGAAAATTATTACAAAGCAAAGGACTATGATGCATTACGTTTCCGTGCACCGGAAGATTTTAATGCAGTCATAAAAAATTTAGGCGACAAATATTCACTTCCTGTGGTATTATTGAAATTATATTTTGAAAATGAATCCCCTAATGGTTTAATTGGTAAAGAATTAATGCTTGAGCATCTTCATCCCAACAAAGATGGCTATTTTTTAATTGCAAAAGACTTTTACGATACTATGAAAAAAAATAAGATGATATCAGCTGAGTGGGGCGAGTATGACATAAACAAAGAAAAAAATTATGGTATTACTGAACTGGATAGTATTTACGCTGACCTTGAAATTCGTCATTTAAAAGGAGGCTGGCCTTTTCATCCCAAATCAGTACCAAACAGGTTTATTCAAACCTTCAGTCCAGCTAATCGTTTGGAGGAAATCGCATTCAAAGTATTTCAAAACAAGCATTACAACCTGCTGTCTATACATATGGAACTGGGAGAATATTATGAAAGACAAAGCAATTTTGATAAAGCCTTTGCTGAGTATAATGCTTTAATTACATCCATTCCGTATGAAGTTGACTTTTATGAAAAAGCAGCTAAGGTTCTGATAAAAAAAGAGGAATACGGTAGGGCTTCGCAGCTATTAAAAAGATCGTTAAAGTATAAAGAAAATCCATTCGCTAATAAATGGGTCGGCCAGATCGCTTTAATGAACAATAACTATAAAGAAGCCATTTCATATTTAAGTAAAGCAGATTTACTAGACCCTCAGGTTGTATTCAATTTAAGCCGTGCATTTTATCTGGATAATCAATGGGATAAAGGTGAAGAATATTTCAACCGTTTACAGGATTTATCTCCAAACTCTAAATATATGGTTTACCTCAATAAACTTCGTACATTATCAATGATGAAAAAAAATAAAGTCAAACCAAATCAGAGAACAGAGCAAAATTAAGCAACGTGAAGATTGAAATTAAAAAGAAAATATTTTTTTATTCTGTATTAATATCAACTCCACTTTTTTTAGTAGGGATACTGGAATTTTCCCTAAGGTTGTTTTCATATGGAGATAACTTAAGCCTTTTCATCCCAGCTTCAAACCCGGATTATTTAACAATAAATCAAAATGTAGGCAAAAGATACTTTACTAAAGTTGAGGAAACTACTCCATTAAATGACTTTTTCCTAAAAGAAAAACCTGTTAATGGTTACCGGCTATTTATTTTGGGAGAATCTTCCGTACAGGGTTTTCCGTACGATGCAAATCTCGCTTTCTCAAGAATTTTGCAGAGGCGCCTCAAGGATGTTTTTCCTAATCATAAAATTGAAGTAGTCAATCTCGGTATGACTGCCATAAACAGTTATACATTACTGGACTTTACCGATGAACTATTGAAGCAAAAACCGGATGCGGTATTAATTTATACTGGTCACAATGAATATTACGGTGCGTTGGGTGTTGCATCGATGGAAAACGGTGAAATTGCTGTATGGTTAAAAAAGTTACATCTATATTTTATCCATTTCAGAACTTACCAGCTTCTTCGAAATGTGATTGGCGGTTTTTTCAAACTAATTCATCCGCCTAATCAAAACGAAGCTAAAGAAACATTAATGCAGCAAATGGTCGGTAAGAACATTATACCATATAATTCAGAAATGTATAATGAAGGATTAAGCCAGTTCAGAGATAATATGAGCCGTCTATTTACAAAATTAAAAAAAGCAAAAGTAGCTGTAATTATCAGCGATCTTGTAAGCAACATTAAAGATCTCCCGCCATTTTATTCATTAAAATATGAAGACAACCCCCCGGCAGATTCAATTTATTCAATGGCTAAAAGATTTGAAGCGGATTCATTATTTGGAATAGCTAAAGAAAATTATGTTAGAGCAAAAGATCTTGATGCTATCAGATTCAGGGCACCTGAAAGTATCAATAAAATAATTTCTGATCTCGCTGATTCATTTAATCTTTACCATATTTCATTAAAATCACTTTTTGAAAAAAATTCTCCCGGTGGTCTTATCGGAAACAATTTAATGGCTGAACATTTACACGCTAATATTGACGGACATTTCCTGATGGCAGAAGGCTTTTTTAATGGATTGAGAGAATATAAAATGATCGGTAATGAGTGGGATTCACTGAATATTAAACCATGGTCATATTACAAAGCCAATTGGGGTTATACGGAACTCGACAGCATGATAGCAGAAATAAGAATTAAACACTTAAAAGCCGGATGGCCTTTCAAACCCGATACTACCGTAAACAATTTTAAGTTTACTTATAAGCCAAACGGTATAGTAGATTCTCTCGCATTTATGACTGTAAAATACTCTGATGCGAGCATAGAAAATGCCCATAAAAATCTGGCAAAGTTTTACGAATCTAAAGGCGAATTGAAGAAAGCATCAGATGAATATTTGTCGTTGGCATATATGTATCCTATGACTGCTTCATATTTTTATAGTGCCGCCAATTTATCATTTAAAGCCAAAAACTATGGTAATTGTATAAATATACTGAAGGAATCACCTAACCCCGATACTAGTGCTTTCGCCCAGTTTATTCTTAGTAACTCATATTATATGCAGGGTAAATACGATGAAGCTTTGTCAAGTGTCAATAAGCTTCAAAAGCTTCCTCAGAACGAATCTAACAACCTGCTTTCTGAAAAATTGAAATATAAGATTCTGATAGCATCAGGAAATAATTATGAAGCAGAAAAAATATTAGCTTCCATCAAAAAATCAGAACCCGGTTTTAGCGGCAGTGGTGGGAACAAACCATTGATAATTTTAATTCCTGAAAAAATAAAACCTTATATTGAAAAGGCTGAAAGGTTAAGAAGAAACGGGCAATTATCGGAGGCACTTGCCATTTTAACTGAAGCAAATTCAATACAGGAAACAGCTTATTCAAATCTTCTTATCGGGAAAATATTATTAAGGCAAAACAATCCTAACTCTTCAATTTACCTGGAAAAAGCATCTAAAGAAATCAAGGACGATCCTTCATTGTCTTATAATCTGTGTTTGTTATATTTAATGAAAAAAGATTTTCCTAACGCAAAAGTAGCAATGAATGATTTCATAAGAATTAAGGGAAATGATGATCCGCAATCTGAACAATTACAAATTTTGTATGAGAAACAGTCGGGGAGAAAACCTTTATCAAGTGAGAAATAGCTAAACAATTTTGGAAAGGAAATAGAATGACTAAACCTTATGCTTTTAAAATAAAAAGAATGAAATTTCAATTAAGTATTCTTCTAAAGAAATACTGTTTAATCTTTCTCACATTTATTTTTTTCATCTCGAATACGTTAGTCTTTTCAAAAAATTCGATTGAAACTGACACGACAGTCGTTGAAAGATATGGTCAACTTCGGGTGGAGGGGAATAAAATAGTTGATAAAAATAGCAATCCTGTATCTTTAAGAGGAATGTGCCTTTTTTGGAGTCAATGGATGGGAAGGTTTTACAATTATGACTGTGTCGAATGGTTAAAAGATGATTGGATGTGCACTGTAGTTCGGGCATCTATGGGAATAGAATCTGGCGGTTATCTTCAAAACCCGACCATAGAAAAAAATAAAATTACAGCTGTTATAGATGCCTGTATTGATTTAGGCATTTATGTTATTGTTGACTGGCATGATCATAATGCACATAATCATCAACAGGAAGCAATTGATTTTTTTACAGAGATAGCTGAACAATATGGAGAATATCCAAATTTAATTTATGAGATTTACAATGAACCTACCCAGGTTTCCTGGACGAATGTTATTAAACCTTATGCCGAAGCAGTTGTAGATAGCATAAGAGCAATCGATCCCGATAATATTATTATTGTAGGAACTTCAACTTGGTCACAGGATGTTGATATAGCATCACAAAGCCCACTGGAATTTGACAATATTGCTTATGCGCTTCATTTCTACGCAGCAACTCATAAACAATCATTAAGAAACAAAGCCTCAACTGCTCTTAATAATGGTATTGCTCTTTTTGTAAGTGAATTCGGCACTTGCGAATCAACAGGAGATGGACCAATCGATTATACTGAAGTGGAAAGCTGGATGAATTTTATGGAGACAAATAAAATAAGCTGGTGTAATTGGTCTATAGCGGATAAAGTTGAAACATCGGCTGCTTTAATGCCGGGGGTATCTTCAAACGGCGGCTGGTCTGAATCTGATCTTACTGAATCAGGATCTTTAATTAGAGATAAGATAATATTTTTTAATGATACTACTAACACTGGTATTGGAGATTTGAGAGAATTGCCTAAGAATTTCAAATTATACCAGAACTATCCTAACCCCTTTAATCCCATTACTACAATTGAATACGAGTTACAAAATAACGGGCAGGTTATTCTTGATGTGCTCGATTTAAATGGACGAAAAATAAAAACATTAAAGCGTGGCTTTGAAACGAAAGGCAATTATAAAGTAAGCTGGGATGGAAGTTCTGATAAAGGAATAAAAGTTTCGAGCGGAGTATATTTTTATCGTCTCTTCTTCGAAAACAAAAATAATTATAAGAAAGCAATTTTATTAAACTAAGGAAGGTTGAACATGAGTTATGGATTTTTTGACGATGATCAAAAAGAATATGTAATAAATCGCCCCGACACCCCCCTACCCTGGATTAATTATCTTGGCACAGAAAATTTCTTCGGTATAATTTCCAATACTGCCGGAGGATATTGTTTTTACCAGGACGCCCGCTTACGCCGTTTAACACGTTACCGTTATAACAATATTCCGATGGACAGCAACGGTCGTTACCTGTACATAAAAGATGGAAATTCTTTATGGAACCCCATGTGGAAACCGATGCGTGTACCGCTTGATAAATATGAATGCCGTCACGGCATGGGATATACCAAAATAACCGGTGTAAAGAATGAACTTGAAGTTTCGGTTCTTTACTTCATTCCATTAAATGCCAGAAATGAAATCTGGCATGTTCAAATAAAAAACCATTCAAAAAAAACAAAGAATATCAGGTTGTGGAGTTATATCGAATGGTGCTTATGGGAAGCTTACGATGATATGACAAATTTCCAAAGAAACTATTCAACAGGACAAGTAGAAATCGAGAATGGAACTATTTTTCACAAAACAGAATACAGGGAACGAAGAAATCACTATGCTTATTTTTTCTCGAGTGTACCGGTTTCAGGTTTCGATTCAAGCCGCGATGCATTCATCGGTGTTCATAATGGTTTGGATACGCCTTGTTCTGTTTTAGATGGAAATTGTAAAAACAGTATTGCATACGGCTGGCTGCCAATTGGAGTTCATCAAATAGATATTGAAATAAAAGCCGGGGAATCGAAAGATATTAACTTCCTATTAGGCTACGCAGAAAATCCGGATGACAAAAAGTTTCTTGACAATGGTAAAATCAGGAAAGATGAGTTTGAAAATGTAAAATCAAAATACTCAAACTCCCCTGCTGTTTTGAATGCTTTTGATGCTCATAAAAAATATTGGGATAATCTTCTTTCGTCATATCAGGTTGATACGCCTGATCCTATAATAAACCGTGTTGCAAATATCTGGAACCAGTATCAATGTATGGTTACCTTCAACATGTCGCGCTCCACTTCTTTATACGAATCAGGTATAGGACGCGGAATGGGTTATCGTGATAGTAACCAGGATGTCCTTGGGTTTGTTCATATTATCCCAGCCAGGGCACGCCAGCGTCTGCTCGATATTGCATCAACACAACTTTCCGACGGAACTTGTTTTCATCAATATCAACCTTTAACTAAAAAAGGCAATTCCGATATTGGCGGCGGATTTAACGATGATCCATTGTGGTTAATTTTATCAGTTATAACGTATTTAAAAGAAACAGGTGACTTCAGTATCTTAGATGAAAAAACAGGTTTTGCTGACGGTCTATCCCCAACCCTTTCCTTCGCGGAGAGTTCTGGAGAGGCTTCTACTTTGCTCGATCATTTACATATTTCATTAAAATATACTTTAAATAATCTCGGTCCTCATGGATTACCTTTAATTGGGCACGCTGACTGGAATGATTGTCTTAATCTCAATTGTTTTTCTACAACTCCGGGCGAGAGTTTTCAATTAGCCGGTCATATTGAAAATAATAATATTGCAGAATCTGTAATGATTGCAGGTTTATTTTGCAAGACTTGCGGCGAGATGGCTAATCTTTTACAAAATATTAAGCAGGAAGAGCAAGCTAAGTATTACCTGGAGCAAGTTGAAAATATGAGACAAACAATTTATAAGCACGCCTGGGATGGTGAGTGGTTTCTAAGAGCTTATGATGCCTACGGAAAGAAAATCGGTTCAAAAGAAAATGAAGAAGGTAAGATTTTTATAGAGAGCCAGGGCTGGTGCATTTTAGGTGGTGTAGGATTTGAAAACGGTTATGCTATAAAAGCTCTTGATAGTGTGAACAAACACTTGGCAACTCCTAACGGTATAATTTTACAACAACCTGCTTTCCAGAGATATTACCTTAATTTAGGTGAAGTCAGTTCTTACCCCCCCGGCTATAAAGAGAATGCCGGAATTTTTACACATAATAATACATGGATACAAATTGCTGAGACAATGATTGGCAGGGGTGACCGGGCAATGGAATACTATAAAAGTATATGCCCTCCATCCAAAGAAGAACAAATAGATATTTATCGTTCCGAACCTTATGTTTATAGCCAGATGACAGCGGGAAGAGATTCTCAAACTCCTGGAGAAGGCAAGAATTCCTGGCTAACGGGCACTGTTGCTTGGTCTTTTGTAACTCTTTCCCAATATATTTTAGGCATTCGCCCGGATTACAAAGGATTAATAGTAGATCCTTGCATACCCAAAAATTGGAAACAATTCAAAGTTGTTCGTAAATACAAAAGCTGTACATACAATATTATAGTCAGTAATCCGAAGAACATTAATAAAGGCGTGAAAAGTCTATACCTTGACGGAAAACTTATAATAGGCAATATGATATCTGATCTTAATGATGGAAAAGAACATAATGTTGAAGTCGAACTTGGATAGAGAAATAATAAAGTATAAATAAGATAAGTCAGAAGATAAGAGTTGCACAAGTCGGTATAATTTAAGAGTTTTGTGCAGTTAAATATGGTTGTTCACGAGTTATTAAACCAATCCTTTTAATAGTACTTTGACAATCACTAAACCTTTTTTTCAAATCCTTAAAAGAGTAACCAGAAGATTTCTTCTTCTCATAGTCATACCTCTGAGCGTTGCTTTAACCAGTTGTTCATCAAGCAGATTTGCAAACTTTATATCAACCAATAAAGACAAACTAATGGATGGGGAGAAAGAGTTCCGATTTGTTTCATTCAACATTCCAAATCTTCATTATATAGAAGACTACCTCGCGTTCGATTCTTCAAATCCGTGGCGTCTTCCCGATGAATTTGAAATAAGAGATGCACTTGAGTCAATAAAGCAACTGGGCGGTAAAGTTGCAAGAATATATGTTTTATCTGTACGAAAACAGGGCGAGTCAAAAAAAATCATACGTCACGTTGAAGCTCCGGGTATCTTTAATGAAGATGCATTCAAAGCTTTAGATAAAGTAATGCAAATTGCAAATGAAGTCGGGGTAAGAGTAATTATTCCTCTTGTTGATAACTGGTGGTGGTGGGGCGGTCCGCTTGAATATGCAGCATTCCGGGGTAAGAAAAAAGAAGAGTTCTGGACTGATCCACAATTGATATCGGATTTTAAGAAGACTGTTGAGTTCATGGTTAACAGAAAAAATACTTACACCGGAGTTTTATATAAAGAAGATAAAGCTTTGTTTGGATGGGAAACAGGTAATGAACTTGAATGCCCTTTTTCATGGAATGCCGAAATTGCACGGTATATTAAAACTATGGACAATAATCATGTTGTTATTGAAGGAACTCATTCACAAATTTTATCCGAAGAAGCAATTAATAATCCTGATATAGACGTTCTTTCCACTCATCATTATTCAGAAGTTAATAAGTCAATAAAAAATATTTTGAAGAATAAGGATTTATCGAAAGGTAAAAAACCATATTTCGTTGGTGAATTTGGTTTGACTTCTCCTGAGAATATAAAAGCTATTGTTGATACTGTCATAAATAATGATGTATCCGGAATTATGATATGGAGCCTAAGATTTCATAACAGGAACGGTGGGTTTTATATGCACAGGGAGAATACCGGTTCAGGTCCATACCGCTTCCCGGGATTTTCTTCAGGTGATATTTATAACGAAAAAGATATTATCAATTTTATGAGAACAAAAGCCTATGAAATTGACGATAGGAAAATTCCACCTTTAGAAATTCCAACTGCCCCACATTTACTTGAAATAACAGATGTTTACGATATTTCGTGGCAGGGTTCAACCGGTGCTTCATCTTACAATGTGGAAAGAAGAGAATCAAATAGCGATAACTGGATTACTATTGCTACGAATATCTCCGACGCGGAAATTGCATACAAACCTTTGTTTATGGATACTACTGCAGTTTTGGGCAATGAATATTTTTACAGAATAACTGCTCTGAATGAAAGCGGAACATCTAAGCCTTCAAATGAGGCTGGTCCTGTAGGAGTTAATTCATTAAAAATTGTTGATGAATTGGCAGACGCTTCTAAAATTCTTATGAATGAAGGAAATATTGAGTTTTTAAACTACCAGGATATTAATAAAGCTAAAGAAGATAATAGCAGGTTAAAAGCAGATTCAGGCGCTTCAATAATTTATATTTCTCCAAAAAATATTTCATTATTCAAAGTATTTGCTTTTACTGATAATTCAGCATGTGGGGTTACAATCTTAGCTTCTGAATCACTGGAAAATTTCTCTCCACTAATAACAAAATTGGAGACATTTCCTCCCTATAAAAATTTCTATGGTTTCTTTGCTCCAGTCGTTTATACATGTGAAGAATTTCCAGTAAATTTGAAATACATAAAAATCTTATTTAATAAAGGAGTTCAGTTAAGCAGAACCGAAATTGAATATACCGGGAATAAAACTAATTAGAAAAAGGATGTAAACAATGAATCTTATTGCAGTTATTTTTTCATTTTTAACTCTCATTAATTCAACTGAGAAGACCACAATGGAAATTCCTTCGATTTTTTCAGACAATATGGTTCTTCAGCAAAACTCGACTGCGAGTTTCTGGGGAAAGGCTGAACCGAGAATTAAAGTAAACATAAATGCAAGCTGGGGAGAATCGGCAACAACAAATGTAAATGATGACGGATCGTGGTTAGCAAAAATAAAAACTCCGTCTGCAGGAGGTCCTTTCGAAGTTAACCTGACAGTAGGAGATTCAACCATTATTTATAAAAATATTTTGATTGGCGAAGTATGGCTTTGCTCCGGGCAATCAAACATGGAGATGCCATTACAGGGCTGGCCACCTAATGATTTGATTTTGAACTCACAGGAAGAAATCAAAAATTCTTCCAATTCTAATATCAGGCTCTTTAGTGTTTCGCGCGCTTATTCTGTTGAAAAAGAATTTAATGTTGACGGGAAATGGGAAGAATGCAATCCTCAAACGATCGCAAGTTTTAGTGCTACTGCATATTTCTTTGGTAAAAGATTACAAGAAAAACTAAATATTCCCATTGGGTTAATCCATTCGAGCTGGGGAGGAACTCCTGCTGAATCATGGACAAGTAATGAATATCTTGAGTCTATCGATGATTTCAAACCTATTCTTGCTGATATAGAGAATAGTAAAGGAGATATTCAAAAATATAAAGTGTGGCTCTCTGACCACCCGGTTATTAATATAGATAAACCTCTTGAAACAAGCTGGGAGAACCTTGACTTTAATGATGAAAAATGTTCTTCAACTAATTTTAAAGATAGTATGTGGCGGGAGGTAGACCTTCCGAGACTATGGGAAACCAGCGAGGTTGGAAATTTTGATGGGGTTATTTGGTTTAGAAAGAAAATCGAAATACCCGAAAGCTGGAGAGACCAAAACCTTGTTATTGAACTCGGGCCGATAGATGATATGGATAGAACCTATGTAAACGGGGTTTTGATAGGTGCCCACGAAAAAAGTGGTTTCTGGAGAAACGATAGAATTTATAATATTCCGAAAGAATTATTATCAAAAGAAATTTTAATTGCTGTAAGAGTACTCGATAATCAAGGAGGGGGCGGATTATATGGAGACATAGAAAAATTAAAAATACATCCTACTAACAGTGATGAAAGTATATCCTTAAGCGGCAAATGGAAATACTTACCCGTGGCTGAATACCATGGCCAGAAGTTTTATGCCTTTGATATAGACAAGATGGATTATTACTCGAGACCACTTATAAAAATTAGTCTCTCCGCCAATACACCAACTACACTTTTTAATGCAATGATAAATCCTTTAGTTCCCTATTCAATTGGGGGCGCAATCTGGTACCAGGGAGAATCGAACACAGGCAGATCAGAACAATATACAACCCTGTTTCCCTTAATGATAAAAAACTGGCGCGAAGTATGGGGTTTGGGCGATTTCCCTTTTTATTATGTTCAGATTGCTCCTTATAATTACGGTAGTGAAACACATTCTGAATTCCTCCGCGAGTCTCAATTAAAATCCTTATCTGTTCAAAATACGGGAATGGTTGTTACACTGGATATTGGTAACCCCGTAAATATTCATCCTTCTAATAAACAGGATGTTGGAAAAAGACTCGCCGACTGGGCGTTAGCTAAAACATATAATAAAAACGTTCCTTACTCAGGCCCGCTTTATAAATCAATGAAAGTTGAAAAAGACAAGATCGTTATTTCTTTTGATCATTGTGATGAACTGGTTGTAAAGCAATCAGAAGACAACAACAATTTTTTGATTGCAGGTACTGACAGTGTATTCAAAAATGCTGAAGTAAAAATAGATAACGACCAATTGATTTTGTTTAACCCCGAAATAAAAAATCCTATTGCTGTAAGGTATGCCTGGAGTAATACTGCAACAGCAACTTTGTTTAATAAAGAAGGACTACCGGCTTCATCATTTAGAACGGATAATTGGGAAAAATAAATTTCCGGAGAAAATGAATAAAAAAAAGGGTGATCTTTTTGAGATCACCCTTTGGAATTTACTCACCTTGGATAAATACTTACTTAAGCAGCATCATTTTCTTATTGAACTTATAGTCGCCTGCTTCAAGACTATAGAAGTAAACACCTGAAGCCAGACGGCTTGCATCAAAATTAACAATATACGCTCCTGCATTCATATAAGTATCAACAATTGTAGCAACTTTCTGACCCAGAATATTATAGATTGTTAACCTTACATTTGATGCTTTATCCAGATCAAAGTTAATCTTTGTCGTGGGGTTAAATGGATTCGGGTAGTTTTGCGATAGCGAGAAACCGTCAGGCAACTCTGGGCGTTCCGTAACAGAAGTAATAATCTTGTTCAGTTGAATCCAATCAAGTAATACTTCGCCTGCAGATATGGTTACATTATTTGCCCCGGCTGCTAACGTAAACTGACCGGAGAAAACACTAAGACCATCAGAATTTCCTGCCTCGCCTTCAAACGAGATATCTAATGTTTGTCCATTTGTTTGAAGCTGACCTGCTTTTGTACCGTTCGGTGCCTGATAGAATATTGTTACAGCATAAGGTCCTTCTGCTTCAGCATCAATTGAAAAAGAAATAGTTCCATTCGCACCCATATTTACATATTTGAATCCGCTTGGAACATATATATTCGGGTCTGGACTAATTAAAGCTACAATGTCATATGTAGTAACATTACTGGCATTTAAGGAAATTATATTTGAACCACCGACTACAACATCAACAGAAAGGAATTCCTGATAGCCCCAGGAAGGTTCAATTCTAAAAGTATTCTCTCCTGCCTGTAAGTTTAAACCTGCGGCTCCTTCAATAAGCCCCGCAGCAGTTATAGTGTATTCATTCCAAGCAACTGGAGCCAAATCACTCCAATAATATTCGCCGTAACCTGAATTATTACGCATATTAGTTCCATTCATGATTAGTCTTTGTCCTCTTACAGCATCCTGACTCCTGGTTTTCACTACCAAATCAACAGTAGCAGCTTCAGTCATGTTAAACTTCCATTCTATGAAACCACCACCATCCATATCAAAGTACGGTAAATCACCGGCATAATTTTCAACAACTGCCGATCCGCCTATTGTAGTGTTCTCAGCTTCTATTGACCCAATTACGCCAACACTTACGCCGCCCACCATTCCTTCAATATCGGCTACATATTGATCTTTGTTAGCTTCAAACTGGTCTTTTTGAGTTGGAAACCAGTTTAAATCGCCCAGAGGTAAATTATCTGTACCTGCATTCATTAGGCTTGCAGTTGTGTAACTAAAGTTTTCAGGAACACCTCTTGGTGTATTTGCAGGCCAACTTGGACAGGTATGACATGTGTCACCACCATCCATAGGGTACATCCAAAAATACGTTGTTGAAGGCGTTGGACCGCCATAATATTGAGATGCCCTAATTTCAGTTATATAAGCAGTCATATTGTTGAATATGCTTTCAGTTGGGTAAGTAGGGAAATCCGGTCTACTATCCAACCAGGTAGTATCACTTACTACAACACCTTCATAAGGATCTATAAAGTCTTCTTTTAACACCGGGCCTACAAAGGGTTGTGCTCTTATAGTATCGGCATACCAAGCATCGAACATTGGATCTCTCCATGCAGCAGTATGTGTAAACAGAATTTTACGCCCGAGTTCAGGACCATATTTAGAGGGTAAATCACTAAAGCCAAATATTCCACTGGCATATTGTCTCGGATCGCGGCTCGGATTACCTATTTCATCTCTATCTGAAGCCTCGCCATCCCAAAAACCATTAATAATTAAATTGTTAGCGAAGTATGCTTTATACAGCCAGGGTGTTGTGTTTATGCCACGTCCTATATTTACTAAAGTGTTGTGGTTAAATCTCAGATAGTTTGCAATGCCGCTTTCTATTTGCAAAGCAGTAAAAGCAACATTAAAGAAAGTATTATTCTCTACAATAACTGTATCCTGATCTGCCCAAATTGAAAGACCACGCCCCGTCCACATTTGTGTAGGGGGAAATTCCAGTAAATTTCGATAGATGTTATTTGTTACAAAAATATCATTGTTTTTACCTGTCCAGGCAATTATCGAAAAATTATTACGTTCAAATACGCAGTTATCAATTACAAAGCGAGAATCGCTTGCATCTATTTGTATCGGTTGGTAGAGAGAACCTTGTGCCCCGCCATCATCACTACCAATTATATACAAATTTTTAAGAGTAATAGAACCATTTCCTGTAATCATTCTACCATTAAGTGTTCCATCCTCCCTGGCAACCTGTTGTAATACTGCAGGAAAAGCGTTGGGATCGTTAGGATCAGGATCTTCGCCTACAATTCTTAGATGCCATCCGGGATTTTCAATTGTTTCATCGTTCCAGTAAAATCCTCCTCTCCTTAATTTGTAAACACGGTTTGGGTTAGCTCTCGAACCATCTGCAGATGTATCCGCTGCAATAGCTAAACGAAGAGCATTGGGAATAAAATTACCTCCTCCATCCAGCCATTCAACATCCAACGTATCAGACTGAGCCTGAATGTTTTTTACCGGAAGAAAAATAAACCCCACAAAAAGTATAAGAAGTATAAATAAGTAACTAGGTTTCATAGGATGTCCTCCAATAATTTTGATTATTGATTAGTTAATTAAATTACTTACTGTAAATTATATCGAATTCCTAAATCCATTGTAAATCCGTAGTACTCAGTATAGGAAGCGTTAGTTTCTACGTTTCCTCTGTAATTTCTGTCTGCTCTTTTATTTAGATTAGTTAAATTTGCATATACCTGAAGACCCCAGTCCAGTTTTTGCTGCAAAGTTAAATCCCATCGATAGTAAGTTCCTGTAGATTGATCTAATGCGGCATCATTTGCTATCCAGGCGGTCTTATCGCTTTGATATAAATAAGAGAGTCGTAAAGAAAAGTCTTTAAAATCATATCCAAAGGTCACATTGAGAATATGTGCAGGTTGATAAGGCATACGGCTTGTTCTTATAGTATCTGTGACAATATAACTTGATCTGGGTGGAATGCCCGTAATTACTCGTTGGGTAGAATATATTTGCTTATCAATCTCAGAGAAAATTCTTGTATAATTTACATTTAGTACCAAACCCTGCAGGACAGATGGCAGATACCAGAACCGGGTTTGCCAATCGAGTTCAAAACCTTTATAGTATGCCGGGTTAGGGTTGTTAACATAAGTATCCATGTATGGATTATTAGTACGCCAATCATCAGGTATATTTGACCCTTCTAATGTCGGAACACCCGCTCGCAGTTGATAGCCAACCTGAAAAATTAAGTTTTCAATTCTTTTATGGAAGCCGGAAATGGTAAAGAACCCAGTATAGTTTTCATAGATTTGAACAGAGGCATCCAGGTTTACAGATCTAGCGGGCTTCAAAAGTGCGTTGTTAGCACGGATATAATTGCCATAAATATCTATCGAGGTAATAGGAGCATATTGAATATAATCTGGTCTTGTAAGAGTTTCTGTTCTTGCCAAACGAATTTTCAACCAATCGGCTGGACTAACTATTAAATGAACTATAGGCAGCCAAAATTCGTTTTCTCTTACATTGTTTAGTTTTGTATAATCCGGCGGAGTTACACTGGCTGCACTGCCAGCACCTCTGAAACGTTGTCCGTTATATTCAGAATAATCTCTTTCATAACGAACTCCCGGAATAAGTGTAAAAAAATTCCAGGAAAGTTCACTCATTATATAAGCTGCCTGGTAACGTTCAATACCATCGTAATCACCACCATCAGAGCCATAATCTCCATAACCTGTACCTGTAGAATAAGAAAGCCAGTTATTTGGATATTGGTCGGCATTACTCTTGAAAGCATCTGTAAACTGCCGTAATATTCTTTCATTAATCATAAATCCCAAATTATACTCGCCATTTAGAAAATGCGGACTTGGCTCATTTAAAAGAAAACGGGAAACAGGGAAAGCCGCATAGTTTCTCGCGAGTGCAGAATCACTTTCCCAATTCCAATCATCCGGGTAATGTTCGGCTAAGTATTTAAGTGCAGCAACTATTGAAGCATTTTGATATGCACTACCTCCATACTGAAGATTATCCAATCCCCATTTTTCCTGATCATTCAGTCTGTCAAGCCACCGGAATTTTCCTCCGAGTTTAACATATCCTTTAATATCCGAACCAATCATAAACGGGAGCTGTGTGTTAAATTGGAATGAAGATTCATTTTCTTTTCGTGTGGTACTATGAATAAAGACATTTCGAAGCCCTGTAGTCAAAGTATCAATTGTTTGAAGAGCAGGAATTTCATGCGGATCCATTCCGGCATAAACACCCCCTGTATTAAAAGCAACATTTTCCTGAATAAAATTCCACTCATAATTTCCCGGGTTATCAGTCAAGGATGAAGTTCTGGCAACAGTAAAATCATATTTTATCCAATTAAAATCCTGCTCAATACCTACAGTACCAGTAAAAATTGAAGTGACATCATCTTTATTCTCAAGTGTATATTGATGCCTGTTTTCTGCCACATTCATCACGTTGATACGGTTGATGGATTCATTATTAAGACGATTATAAAATGAATTGGCAATAACTTTACCTGAAGGAATTCGATAATCAAGAAGAATGCTTGCTCCAGTACGACGGCGCGTTACGTTCTCAGCTCTTAATCTTATATTTGTAGGCTTGACAACAATATCAGGAGCTACACCTGTTTGATTATAATCCCCCTGAAATTTATCTGCACTACGATTGTAATCATCTAAATTAAGGTTTGCAATAACGCCAAGACTATTATCCAGGAATCGGTTACTTACACTTCCGGTAAGTGCATAATTACCATAATAATCCTGAAGCTGATTATAACCGCCTTGCACAGAAGCGCTAAACTGAAGTCCTACCGGTGCTTCTTTTAATCTTAAATCTACTGTGCCACCAAGTGCATCAGCATCCATATCCGGTGTATTTGCTTTTTTCAATGTAATACCATCCAGCATATTAGATGCAATCAGAGAAAGATCAATACTCCTATCGTCACTTCCAGTTGCAGGAAGGCGAACACCATTAACTGTTACTGAATTATACTTTGGCTCTAATCCTCTAATTGATATCTTGTTAGCTTCACCTCCTGAACGTTCTATAGAAACACCGGGCAAACGACCGATAGTCTCTGCTGCATTAACATCAGGGAGTTCCTTAATACGATCCCTGGCAACCACATTAGCTATAGTATTTGAGTTAAACTGTTGATTAATAGCTCCGAGTTGCCCTTCTGCCTGAGCAGTTATTGTAACTGTTTCTCCCTCTATAGTTTTGTACTCGAGATAAAAATTTTCTTCGAAACTTCTGTTCTCAATAATGTTCACATCGATACTAACTGAGTTATATCCGATATATGATATTGTTAATGTTTGACTTCCAACTGGAATATTTCTAATAATGAATTTACCTTCTAAATCCGTTGCAGCACCTATACTTGTACCTTTAACTATTATGTTGGCCCCCACCAGTGGTTCTTCCGTGTTTTTGTCCATTACCGTTCCCCTAACAACACCTACCTGGGCAAACAAAAAAGACTGGGATAATAACAAAAGTAACAACACTAAAAGAGTACCAGAATAAAATTTTCTTCTACTTTTATAGAAGGAAGTAATTAGCATGTCTCGCCTCCTCGCCCGATACTTGATTTACATAAATTTTAAGGTCTTTAAAAATATAAATACCAAAAAAATCAATGTAAAATTTATTTTTTTGCCCGTTTCAATGGATTTTTTCCTCACTAATCAATTAAACAAATCAATAATAATACCATCGAATGAGCAAGAAAACGTTTACTAAACTGAAATAATTAAATCTTGGAGAGTGATGAATTTATCATTTTAATAAAAAGTTATAGCTATAATAAAGCTTGCTGGTCTCTTACTTCTTTATACTAAAAGCTCACACCCAACAATTATTAGAAGGCATCATGCAGGGATTTTAGATTTTATAATTTTACTTTTTTTGATTCTTTAACCTTGCAATACAATTTATCAACGCTCTTGAAGTATGATAATTAGCTTTCCATATTGTGGCTTTGCGAAAATATTTATTACTGGGAACTTTATCTATTCCTCCCCAGTACCAATCACCATTAATTTGATCAATCAAATATCTTTTAATATAGCTCCACTGAATACAAAATCTTTCATAATAATTTAATTCATCTTCCGGGAACAATTCCGACATCATCAATAAAGAGTTAAGAGCTTCTGCCTGAGACCACCATTCCTTTGTGTCTCTGATTATTGATGCCCTGTTTTCTTCACCATAATAATATCCGCCGTCATACAATCCTCCATATTCCTCATCCCAACCGTTTTCTAATGAGTGATCAACCATCTTCTTAGCCTTATAAAGAGTAGTAATATCATTTTTGATTCCCAACGTTCCGGATGCTTCCAACATTAAATAAGCTGTCTCAATATCATGTCCAAATGAAACATGGTCAAATTCATAATTTTTATTTCTGATTTCTGCAGTAGAATCACGATACGAAACGGGAGTCCAATCCTTCTTAAAGAAAAGATTCAAGTAACCTTTATTTGTAGTAGCGATATCTCTTATTATATGCAACAAAGAAGTAAGTCGTTCTTTTAGCTTCTCGTTATGCCAAACGCTGTACAGTTCAGTAAAAGCTTCAAGAAGATGAATGCTGCTGTTTTGATCTTTAGGAGGATCGTTTCCGTATCCATCTGTATAGGGAACTCCCTCTCTTGAAATGAACTGAAAATAACCACCATAAAGAGAATCATAACTATTCTTCTCAAGCCAATAAAAAGTTTCTTCAGCTAATTTTAATGCTGAAATATCACCGGAGGCTTTGTAGTAGGCTGCTAATCCATATATTGCAAAAGCATTGCCATAAACTCTTTTTATGATCTTTCCGTTTTCTTTTAAAGGTTCTCCTTCCCTGTTCACCAAATCATAAAACCCGCCAAACTCTTTGTCCCACATTGTGCTTTTTAAGAATTCAAAACCGTGAGCAGCGACTTTCAATAACAAATTCTTTTTATTACTGTCTTTATAAAACTGTGCTGCATTAGATGCTGACCAAACGTGGCGCGCTTGGGTGACAATCATTTTATTTTGCCTGCCTTGCAATTCCCATTTATAATTTATGTCGCTAAAAAAACCACCGTAAACAGTATCAATGGATTTGGGATACCAAAGTTCGAACATATTATCGAGATTGGTTTCCATTTCTATTAGTACGCTATCGCAACCTGTTAAGAAACCATCTGGATTACTTATACTTTTGGATTGTGTGGGTAAAGCGATAACAAAAATGAAAAGCGAAATCAAAACTGATCTTCTTTTATTTATTTGAATGTTCTGTATCTTCATTTTCTAATAATTTTACCAATAATCGATCATTTTCAAAAAACGGTTGAATATTTTTTATTTCCTAGCCGGCAGATATAATAAATATGAATAAATAGTACAAGAATTTTCAAAAAAATTATTGTGTCAATTCATATTCAGAAAATTCTTAACTGATAATCGCGGAAAAAGAATATCCGATACATCGTTATATTTAAACATTTTATTTATGATATTTAGGAATAACAAACAGGAAATTAGATGGAATATTTGAAAACTCTTTTTAATTTAGAAAATAAAGTAGCAGTTATAACAGGTGGAAGCGGAATACTCGGCAACGAAATGGCAAAGGGTTTATTAAATACAGGGGCTAAAGTTGTTATACTTGGTACAAACGAAGAAAAACTTAAGCATAAGGTTGAAGTACTAAACAGCATAAGCAATAATATTATCGGGCTGAAATGTAATGTCCTCGATGAAAAAAATATCAGGGATGTAAATGAAAAAGTTTTAAGTAAGTTTGATAAAGTAGATATACTGATTAACGCAGCCGGTGGTCATTTGCCGGGGGCGGTAATTGGCGTTAATCAAAATATATTCGATCTGAACATTGAAGATATGAATAAAGTTACCAACCTTAACTTAAACGGTACAATTCTTCCCACTTTAATTTTCAGCAGAAGCATGGCTGATCGGAAAAAAGGTTCAATAATTAATATTTCTTCAATGGCTTCCTACAGGGCTATAACCCGTGTTGTAGGATATTCAGCTGCTAAAGCAGCTATTGATAATTTCACCCGCTGGATGGCTGTTGAAATGGCATTAAAGTTTGGCAATGAAATCAGG
>MGZZ01000004.1 GCA_001802795.1 Ignavibacteria bacterium GWC2_36_12
TTTTATTGATTACTGATTTTGTTATCCTGATTTTTTCCTCTTTAATTGCCAGTATGTTCTGAGACAAGACATCGAGATCGCGAACATTTCCCGAAATGTCCTGAAGAAACTCAACTCTTTTATAAAATATCAAAAATTTTTTTTTATCGAAACAGGCTTTGAATAATTCCATATTATATCTGACTCTTCTTAACGCAATTCTTATCCTGTGAAGATTTCCAATAGTCTCATTTTCGAAAAAATTTTGTATTTCTGCAAGTAGATATTCAACTCTTTGTGTAAGAATTACTTTAGTGGAATCGCATAAAGTTTTATGAATGTCTATCCCTTCTATTTCCCATTTCTTTGCCATATCGCTCAAACAAATAGTACTTTAATAAATCCTGCGATAGCTTGCACTGCTCGCATTTTAGTTTTTTCATCTCCATAAATTGTAGGAATATTGATAAAGTCTATTTTACAATTATTTCTGGCTGCTTTAACAATTATTTCACTTTCAGCTTCAAATCCCAAAAATTCAGGAATAATCGAACCTAATATCTTTGTTCTGTATCCCCTGAAACCACACTGACTATCAAGTATTTTCTTTTTCGTTTTCATGCTAAGTAAAGCCGAAGTTAATTTATTGCTTAAAATTCTCTGAGCGGGCATATCTTTAAAATCATGCATTCTGTTCCCGATAACAATATCGCTCACTCTTAATTTATCAAAAAATTTTGGAATATATTCAGGAGGATGTTGCAAGTCAGCATCGAGTGTTATTGTGTAAAGAGAATTTAGTTCTATGCTTTTCCTAAACCCCAGGCTTAAAGAATAACCTTTCCCCCTGTTAATCTTATTTTTTATAAGGATAACTTTGTTATTGTTAGCGATTTTAGATTCTGAGCCATCATTTGAACCATCATCAATAGCAATTACAAAATCAACGTACTCAAGCGTTTTTTCAACTATATCTTTAATTGTTTTTTCTTCGTTAAGAAAAGGAATAACAGCGCAGGTTTCAACTCTGTTTAAGGTACTGTTCAATTATGTTTCTCCAGCCTTTAACCGGTTGAGGTTTAAATGCTTTAACAAGTCTTTGTCTCAGATCTTCTTTTGAAAGTCCCCTGGTCAGTTTCCCATCTTCGGCTACTGAAATAGCACCGGTTTCTTCCGATACGATGACACTTATTACATCGGCTTGCTCTGAAATTCCAAGACCCGCCCTGTGACGCATTCCGAGCACCTCATCGCCTTCGGTAGTCAAAGTGGATAACGGTAATGTACACCGAGCAGCTTCAATCGTATTGTTTTTTATTATCACTGCTCCATCATGCAGAGGTGAACGGGGGAAAAAAATCGATGTTAAAAGAGGTTTAGTTAACTTTGCATTTATTATCTCGCCTGTTTCAGCATAACCTCTAATCCCCGTCAATCTGATAATGATGATTAATGCCCCATGCTGGTGCTGCGAAAGTTCGAATGCAGCATCGGTGATAATAGATGCAGCTTCAGGCGATTCCTGTTTAACGAACAAATTCAGAAGCGGATTCTTTGCAACAATTACAAGTAACCTCCTTATTTCCGGCTGGAAGAGAATTAGAAATGCAATCACCCAGATATCTGTAACTAACTTTAACAGCCAGCTTAAAGCTCTCAGGTTAATAGCTTGGGAAACAAAAGAAAGAACAAGCACAATCATTAAACCGACAAAAATCTGTGCTGCGATTGTGCCTTTTAGTAAAGTGTAAAGTTTATAAACTATAAAAGCTACTATGCCGATATCTACTATATCGACAAAAGTTACAGTAATAAATCCAACCTTAAAAAGATCAAACATCAGATTTTTCGGAGTAAATGTAATTTAAAAGTTTTCTTGTATTAACAGCATTACCAACATTATGTGTTCTTATTATTGAGGCTCCGTTTATAATTGCTAAAGTTTCTGCTACAGAAGTAGCTGTATCTCTCTCATGTATATCTAAGTCTAAAGATTTTCCAAGAAACGATTTTCTGGATAGTCCTATGAGAACCGGGTAACCAAGTTTCTTAAACTCAGACAAATTTTTTAAAATTTCAAAATTATCTTCAACCCTTTTACCAAAACCGATACCGGGATCAATAATAATTTCTTCAACACCGGCTTCTTTAGCTTTTTGAGTTTGCCTCAGTAAAAATTCGTATATCTCAGAAATTACATTTTCATAAAAGGGATTTAACTGCATATTTCCGGGAGTTCCCTTAATATGCATAATTACAAGTGTAGCGTTAAATTCTTTTGCAACATGCATTATTTCAGAATCAAAAGTTAATCCGCTAATGTCATTTATAATTTTAGCTCCGGCTTTACAGGCATCGTAAGCCACAGCACTCTTTGTTGTATCGATTGAAAGTAGAGAACCCGGTTTCGTTAAAAGTATTTCTTTAATAACAGGAATCACCCTGTTTTTTTCTTCTTCCGGAGTTACTGGATCAGAACCAGGTCTTGTTGATTCTCCACCTATGTCAACAATATCGGCACCAAGCTCAAACATTTTTAGGGCGTATTCTACAGCTTTTTCTTTAGAAAAATATTTGCCACCATCAGAAAAAGAATCGGGAGTTATGTTTAAAACACCCATAACAAGAGGAGATTTCAATTCGTTCCTTATTTTGTTTTGCCTTTGTAAGGTAAAAGATTTTTTTTGAAAATTTTTGATTTGTGCTATCAAAGGATTATACCTGCTACAAATTTTTAAGGACGATCAGTAAAAGAAAAAGCAAAGATAAAAAACGTAAAAAAGTAATGGCTTAGGTAATTTTTTTATTTATTTTATTCTTAAACTCAAGAGTAGTAGCCGTTATATCATCAGCCTTGAATATTGACGATCCGATTATAAAAACATCGCAGCCAGCATTCAAAATATCTTCCGTGTTTTTTAAATCAACACCTCCGTCAACTTCAATTAAAAAATCAGTGTTCATTTCGTTTCTTAGTTTAACTGTTTCTTTGATTTTTCTTAATGAGTTTTTAATAAACGATTGTCCACCAAACCCCGGGTTTACACTCATTATTAAAACCAGGTCAACATATTCAACAATATCCTTTATTAATTTTACAGGAGTGGAAGGATTTATAACCACCCCGGCTTTTGCCCCAAGTTCTTTAATCCGGCTTATGGTACTATTTAAATGAACAACTTCTTCAAAATGAACTAAAACAGAATGAGCCCCGGCTTTTATAAAATCTTCGATGTACTTGTCCGGATTTTCAATCATCAAATGGACATCAAGAGGAAGCTTAGTAATACGTTTTACTGTTTCAACTATTAGAGGACCAAATGTAATGTTCGGTACAAAATGACCATCCATTATATCGCAATGAATCCAGTCGGCGCCTCCCATTTCAACTAACCTGATTTGTTTTGAAAGGTTAGTAAAATCAGCAGACAGTATTGATGGAGCAAGTACCGGCATTATTCTTCAACTTCCTTTTCTCCCCGTTCAGCCGATTTGGTAACAAAAAGATCAACTGCATCCCCGGGATTAACTTTGTTCCCTTTGCTCGGGTACTGATCAAGAATTGTATTAGGCAAAAGAGAAAATGATCTTTGATAATTTATTTTGCCGACTTTTAACGTACTATCGGCAAGGATTCTTTCCGCTTCAGCAAGAGACCTACCAACAAGATCGGGAACCATAATATCTCCTTCTCCTTCACCCACGCTGATGTAAATTCCAACTGAAGATCCTTTTTTTACTTTCGTCCCTTCGGCTAATTCCTGGTCAAAAATCATATTCTTAGGATTTGAAGATGGGATTTCCTCAATAAGCCCAAGCTTCAAACCAATTCTTTCAAGAGTAAGCTTAGCATCTCTAACCGATTTTCCTTTTAAATTGGGTACAAAAACAACAGGTTCACCGCCGCTAATAAAAAGATAGACCCTTCTTCCTTCCTTTACAACTTCCCCTGCTGCTGGTTTTTGGAAAATAACCGAACCTTTGGAATATCTTATATCATAAGTTGTATCTCCTAATACAGGTTCAAGGTTCTGATCCTCCAAAAGTTTTACCGCTTCCTCTTCCATTAAACCCTTCACACCAGGAACAGTAATTTCAGGGGAACTAACGTACCAGGGAAAAATTAACTTATCAAAAAGTAAAGCTATAATTATTAAAACGAAAAGATAAAGAAGCAGCTTCTTTACAAGTGGTCTTTGTAGGATATTTTTCATTGTTTCAAATATATTAAAACACCCTTTCTTTAACAACATAACATACTTACATGGCATTATAAATCGATGAAAAATTTTTTCTTCAATAGAACAGAATAAAATTATATTTCTTATCTTCACTGTTAAACGAGTAAGTCATTTTCGGATGTTCAAGAGTTATTTTATCCTAAACAGATTAGCAAATGAGTTTAACCAAAAGCTCACAGGCTTTTATGTAACTCGCGCCTTTTCTTTTGAGAAAGAAAAACTTGCCCTACTCCTGAATAAGGGAGATGAAGAACTCTCACTTGAATTATCAGTTAATCCGCAGTTACCTTATATCACACTAAAAAGGAAAGTTTCAATTCCCAGAAAAAACCTTGTTGATTTCTTCTCATCTTTTCTACCGGCTAAGTTAGAAAGTATTGGAATTTCAGAAAGGGACCGCATTATAAAATTCTTGTTCGATAAAGCTTCAATTTACTTTACTATCAGGGGGAAAAATACGAATGTATTTCTAATTCCTTTTGATGGTGAAATTGAGAGCTTCAAAAAAAGTAGTGAGGAAGTTAAAAAAGATTTTAAAAACGAGGTATCTAAAACCAGTTTCATATCAGGATTTAATAATATAGAAATCAAAGACACTATTGTTGATGCTACACAATTGAGAAAAGAATATCCTTTTATCGGGAAGGAGATAATTAATGAAGCAAAACTTTGTGGAGAAGAAATTTCAGATAAAATAACAACCGGGACTCTAACAAAAGTAATAGAATCTGTCAGAAGCGAAAAACCAGTTGTTTTTATTGATGAAGACAGTAATGAAATTAACCTCGGAGTGGAATCATCAAAAATTTTTTCTTTTACCAAAAAAGAAATTTTTCCTAATGTTATAAGTGCACTCGATTATTTCTTAATCAAAAAATATTCGCTTGCAGGAGTTTCAAACAAGAAAAAAATTATTGAAAAGCACCTGGAAAGAGAATTACAAAAAACTACAAATAAACTAAACGATGTTAATCTAAAAATTCAAAGAGGTTCTAAAGAAGAAGAATACAACAGGATTGCAAATATTCTTCTTGTAAATATTGATAAATTACATAAAGGTTCTGATAAGATTGAGCTGACAAACATTTACAATACAAATGAGATCATAATTATAATGCTTGATCCAAAACACGCTCCAAAACAGAATGTTGAAATGTATTTTGAAAAGGCTAAAAATGAACGACTGAGTTTAGTTAAAGCAACTCAACTTGAAGAAGAAACAAAAAAAAGACTTAGTGCACTTCAAAAGACTAAAGAAAAATTAATAAAAGCAGAAACAACAGATGATTACTATTCCATTATGAAAGAACTTAAAATAAATGACGATGTAAAGAAGAAGCCGGATAACGATATAAAAAACAAATTCAGGCATTACCTGGTTGAGAAAAAATATCATGTTTTTGTCGGAAAGGACAGTAAAACCAACGACCTGCTTACTCTGAAGTTTGCCAAACAAAACGACTATTGGTTTCATGCCAGATCAGTCTCCGGTTCTCACGTAATATTAAGAAATGAAAACCCTAAAGAAGGAGTGCCTAAAAACATTTTGAAACTGGTAGCATCAATTGCTGCGTATCACAGTAAAGCGAAAACTGCCGGAATGGTTCCTGTTTCATATACTCAAAAAAAATATGTTGTAAAAAAGAAAGGTATGGAACCCGGGAAAGTAGCTTTATTGAAAGAAGAAGTTTTAATTGTCGAGCCAGAGATAAATAAGAAATGCGAGTATATAACTGATTAGTCTATAAAACCACCGTGTGGAGCTGGAGCGCCCTCCGTGCTAAATAAAACACGCTACAACCCCACAAGCGGCAGGTATTGGAGTCACACTTTGAATAAACCAATAAATATGCCGGATAGCAACTTTTGCTTTTTTTGTTTGATAGTAAGTGTTTTTAAGGGATTATAGTTCTTCTTTTGAGAGCTTAACTCATAATGAGATTGAAAACTACAAATTATTTTCGCATCAGCTAAACATTTGACGGGATTTCGATTGACTCTTCAATCCACTTTTTGTGACAAAGTTTAAGGCATGGTTCGATTAGTTTTTTATCGATAAGGATCGAGAGTCTGAATGTAGTAGTAGTAATTCCATAGACTGTAATCTTATTTGCCCTGATCAACTTAAGAGTTTCACTTAGAATTGAATTATCTCTGTTTAATCCTTCCCCTATTAACGATACAGCACCGAGATCTTTAACAAAGTGAATATCGTTATTATATTTTTTAAGTAATTCTTCTTTTCGTTTATCCCATCCAATAATATTTTTAACTGAGACTACAAAGGATATTTTAATATCTGATTTGGTTACTTCATTTCTATGATAATTTATTTCTCTAATTTGTATTTGATGCAAATCTAAATAAAGTAATAAATCTTCTAGTGTATTATTATCATCGAGTGTAAGTGATACTTTTACAATATCGGATTCATGAACAACCGCAATAACTCCGGTTGGTACTTCTGCTTTTAACAGGCGTACTATTGTTTCTTTACCGGGGCTGAAAGTACTCCTTGCATAAATAGAGATTTTAGCTTCTTTGGCAAACTGCACAGCCTGTGCGTTCAAAACCTTAGCCCCTGAAATACTCATTTCCTGCATTTGCTGGTAAGATATTTCCGGTAAATGTTTAGCGGATTTCAGAATTGAAGGATCGGCAGAATAAACACCATCAATGTCGGAATAAATTTCACATCTTTCTGCATTTAATGCAGCCGCCATGGCTACAGCAGATGTATCCGAACCTCCCCTTCCCAGTGTTGTAATATCTCTCCGGTAACTTACTCCCTGGAATCCCCCTATTACAACAACTTTTCCATTTTCAAGTTCATCCTGAACTCTAAACGGACGAACCTCAATTACCCTTGCATCAGTGTGGCGATCATTTGTAATAATACCAGCCTGCGAACCTGTTAATGAGATTGCTTTTATTCCCAGATCATTTAAAGCGATACAGAGCAAAGACATCGATATTCTCTCTCCTGTGCTAAGCAGCATATCAATTTCACGTGTTGGAGGATCTGATGATAAACTTTTTGCAGTAGATATTAATGAATCGGTTGTTTTCCCCATTGCAGAAACAACAACTGCAACATCATAACCCGATTTTTTAACTTCAGCAATTATTGATGCAACTTTTTTTATTTTATCAATATCAGCTAAAGAACTTCCGCCATATTTCTGAACAATTACAGCCATCTCTCATCAAAGCTTTCTCAACTCATCCATTAACTGCGTTTTAACTTTAGTTTTCTCGTCGACTTTTTTAAGAAGTTTTGCAGGCACTCCTGCTACAACCGTATATGGCTCAACATCTTTAACGACGATGGAACCGGCTGCAACTACAGCACCTTTCCCTACTTTAACTCCTTCAAGGACAACGGCGTTTGCACCAATCAAAACATCGTCCTCGACAATAACCGGAGTAGCACTTGGAGGTTCAATAACACCGGCAAGTACTGCGCCCGCTCCTATGTGACAATTCTTTCCGACAATGGCTCTACCGCCTACCACCGTATTCATATCTATCATAGTTCTTTCGCCTATAGAAGCACCGATATTAATAACTGCTCCCATCATTATAACACAGTTATCTCCAATTTCGACTAAGTCCCTGATTATTGCTCCGGGTTCTATTCTTGCGTTATACTTTGTTAAATCGGCGAGAGGAATAGCGGAGTTTCTCCTGTTATTTTCTATCCTGTAAGTTGTGATATATTCTTTGTTCTTATTGTAAAGAATATCAAACTCTTTTAGCTCGCAGAAAAGTACTCCAAAACTTTTTTCGCCAAAGAAATCAAGTTTTTCAAAATTTATTTTGTCCAAATTTCCTTTTAAGTAAACTGTAACCGGAGTTTTCTTTTCCGATTTTGAGATATAGTTTATTATTTCGTATGAATCCATAATTAGCTATTACCGAATATTACTTCTTTAAATGAATAAAAACCGTTCTTTTTTGTTAAAAGGAATTCAGCAGATTTGAGTATACCTTCTGCAAATGTTCTTCTTGAAATTGCATGATGAGTTATTGAAAGAGTTTCACCCAGTCCGCCAAATGTTACTGTGTGGTCTCCTGCAACATTCCCTAATCTTAGGGAAGAAACCTGAACCGGCTTTGAGCCAAGCTTTTCTTTTATCATCAAAGCAGTCCCCGAAGGCTTGTCTTTCTTAAACCTGTGATGTGTTTCCGTTATTTCAACGTCCCAGTCTTTTAAAATTTCATTAGCCATATCTGTTAGTTTTAATAAAACCTGCACACCCACAGAAAAATTAAAACTCTGCACGATTGGAATTTTATTTGAAAGCTCTTTTAGTTTTGCAATATCTTCTTCTTTTAACCCTGTTGTAGCAACAATAAGAGGAGCAGTAAACCGTTCTGCAGTTTTAAGAGTATTGTTAAAGGCGGAAGGAAGCGAGCAATCAATTAAAACCTGAGGATTATCCTTTATGTTTTCACCATCAATATCGAGTTCGTAGACCAGACTATGCCCTTTTTCATTAAGTAAATTTACGACTTCCCCCCCAAGCCTGCCTTTATTTCCTATCACTCCATATTTAATTGTTGAGGTCAGATTTTCACCTTAATATGTTCATTTCTTCAATTAAAAGTTTTTCTGTCTGTTCAGTTACCGGGGACATGGGAAGCCTTAATGTATTCCCGCACATTCCTAATTTAGACATAACAAACTTAATAGGTGACGGGCTTGTTTCAGTAAAAAGTAAATTCA
>MGZZ01000005.1:0-9843 GCA_001802795.1 Ignavibacteria bacterium GWC2_36_12
GCAATTGATCTCGCATTAGAAGTTCTTAAACGTCTTCATACAAAAGGAGTTGATGAAGAGACTCTTAACTCTGCCAAGAATTATATCAAAGGACAATTTCCCACCGGTTATGAAACCTCCGGTGAATTAGCTTCACTTTTAACAGCAATGTTCTTTTATAACATAAGTGATGCTTACATAAATGAATTCCAGAAAAGAGTTGATGATCTTACGGTTGAAAAAGCCAACGACATAGTAGAAAAATATTTTCCTGAGGACAATTTGCAGTTTGTGTTAATAGGCAAAGCTTCCGAGTTGAAAGATAAAATATTGAAATACGGAGAAGTAACTGAAAAAGAGATACTTAACGATGGTTTTTAAAAGCTGTTATAAAAATAAACCGGTTAATGATTAGAAGACCAGCTTCTCATTTTACAATTGTCTTTCAGGCACTGTTTGTTACTTTTCTCTGGTCAACTTCATTTATAATTATAAAAATCGGTCTTAAAGATCTTTCTCCTCTTCTTTTTGCAGGAATGAGATATTTTCTTGCGTTTATTATTCTTTTTCCATTTCTATTTAACGGTAAAAACCTTGGTAACTTAAAAAAAGTAAATAAGGCGGACTGGTATAAACTATTAGTTCTTGGATTTTTATTTTATACAATAACGCAGGCAGCACAATTTATAGGTTTATCTCTTCTTCCGTCAGTTACAGTTAGTATTATTCTAAATTTTACACCTTTGTTTGTAGCAATAGCAGCAATACTTTTTTTGAATGAAATACCGACTGCATTGCAATGGGTTGGAGTTATTTTATTCATTATGGGCGTTTTTGTTTATTTCTATCCATTGAAATTTTCAGGGGGATATTTGAGTGGAATTCTAATAATGCTTTTAGGCGTTTTAGCCAATGCGTTATCTTCAATACTTGGCAGAAGTGTAAATCGTGAAGCTAAATTAGAACCGGTTGTTATTACTGTGATAAGTATGGGATTCGGTTCAATTATTTTATTTATAATAAGCTTAATTGTAGAGGGTTTACCTGATTTAAGCTTGATATCCTTAATTTATATAATTTGGCTGGCTGCTGTAAATACAGCTTTTGCTTTCAATTTATGGAATCTGACGTTAAGAAGCTTAACTGCTGTGGAATCAAGTATAATTAATGGTACTATGTTAATACAAATTGCCTTTCTTGCGTGGATTTTTTTAGGTGAAAATTTAACATTTGGCAAAATATGCGGTATGATAATTACATCCCTTGGAGCTTTTCTTGTTCAAGCTAAAAAAAGATTTTAGTACCAGAGTAATTAATTTGACAAATGAAATTGATTATATTATTTTTGTAGCGACTCTGATAAAGGGTCTCCCCCATACCCTTTATCTTAAGGAGTTAAAGCCTGATGATCGCCCGATCACCGGGCTTTTTTAATTTTATATGCCTCCGTTAAACAAAGATTTTTGCTTTTTGTACGAATTGATGCTTTTTCAAATTTGAGCAGAAAAAATAAGCGTTACTTCTTGAAATAAAACAGATTTTACATTAGATTAACATAGAAATCAAAAATTTTGGGTGGGGGTAATTCTCCTAATAAACTCTCTAATTATCTCCTTTATCTATCTACAAAATAATATGCAGGAGGTTAAAATGAAAATTGTTCGAATGAATCCGTTGAAAAGCAATTCCGGAGGCAAAACAGTCGCATTTTTTGATATACAGTCAAAAGATGGAATAGTTATTAAAGGCTTTCGGATTGTAAATGGTTCTAATGGATTATTTATTTCTTCGCCTGATGAAAAAGGGAAAGACGGGAAGTATTATGAAACTGTGATTTTGCCAAAGGAGATGAAAGATGAACTTCAGGAGATGGCATTGCAAGAATACAATAAAGGCGGGTAAAAGTAAATTCAAAGGTAGCACAGATTATTATTCTGTGCTACCTAAGCTTACATTGTATTAAACTTGAACTTTTTATCTTTTATTGCCAGCTCAATAAGCCGGTCAAGCTTTCCTTCAATTTCTATAAGAACCAATTGTTCAGAATCATGAGTAATAACGAACATTTTCTTGAAAAGCATATCGGGATTCTTGCTTATAAATACTGCAGTTAACTCATTATTACTATAAGACCTTACTATATATTGCCATCCTCGTGCCTGCATTTCACTATTAATTTTTTCCATAACACTCATCTTTTCTTTTCCCCTGTCTTTTGTAAGAGTATAAACTCCAACCTGAACATTAGAAACCTGTCTCATAAGATCATCAATTATTTCATCATCCTCGCTGAAGTTAACAACCCAGCTTGCCATATTGATAAGAAAAGGTACGGCAGATAACTCCACTTCACGGTGATAATCGTTACCAAACTTATTTATTAATTTTCCGCTTGTCTCTTTAAAATTTCTGTTAACATTTATACAGCCGGATGAAATAAATAAAACAGCTATAAACAAAGGTAAAATTTTTAATAAAGATTTCATGGCTCACCTCACTCTTTACTTATTTTATCAAGAGTAGGTATGTCGAATTTTGCACCGAGCTTGCCAATCTTCTTAAGATCGATATTACCGACAATGTTTACAAACACAGCCTGGTCATCATTTCCTACTGTAGTAACTACTAAACCAAGAATATTGTTCTTGTCCGATGTTTTGATGTAGACGTTCACTGTTTCATCTTTTCCTTTAGATCTTACAATTCGGTCCCATTTTTGGGAAACAAGTTTTTTATCTGTTTCATCAATTCTTTCCCTAATCCCTTTTTCATTTTTATTGCTCACTTCAAAAACATTAACTTTGATAAGCTTTAACCCGTAAAGCATCAAAGATAATTCGGGCTCCTGCTCTTCGGTAGCAGAGGCAACCATTTTTATGATATTTGATTCGAGGAAAACTTCTGTTACGCCGTCACCTTTTTCAAAAACTGTCAGATCACCAAAGTCAAAGTAACCCGGTTCTTTTGAATATTCGTTCTGTGCATAAACACTAAACGTAATCAATATCATAATTATGAATAAATATTTTCCGTATTTCATTTTAGCCTCCTATTAGAACTTCATTTATTATTGATAAACTTTTATGTACCGGTTTACCGACTCTTTTCGGCAATATATCTTCCCGGATTAAATTTTCTGTTTTCTTAAAAACCTTATTAAGTATAGCGAGAGAAGTTTTTACTTGCAGCTCGGCATTTTCAATCTCTGCTTTGGAGTAAACTTGCTCTTTCTCCTTATTTTGATTTAGCAGGACAAAAACCAATGTTGACAAAACAAGAACAGTAATTGCAAAAGCGTAAGCAGGTTTTATAATAAAAGATTTATTTTCTTTCCCTGTTTTTGTTTCAAGCGATTTAATAACCGAATCCGGGCATTCTTCCAATGGAATTTTTTTAACGTTGCCCGCTGTTTGCCTGTACTCATTTAATATTTTTTTTACCTCGGGATTTTTCTTTGTGAGAAGATATATCCTGATTCTATCCGTCACAGGGGCGTCTTTATATGCAACCGCAATTATTTTATCCAGAATTTCTTCATCGATGTTGTTAAGCTTCTTGTCTTGCATAATCCTTTAATTCCTCTTGTAATTTTTTCCTTGCTCGTAACATGTAAACTTTTACACTGTTGATAGGGATATCGAGCACGGAACTGATTTCTTTATACTTAAACCCTTCAATTTCATATAAGACAAAAACGCTCTTCAAATTTTCAGGTAGCTTCTGGACAGCATTTTTAATTTTCTCTAATACTATGTTTTGCTGCGTTGTTATTTCCGGCTGATTTTCTTTATGGTTATCCATTATTTTTTCTTCTGAGTTATCATCTTCATCAATATAAACTGATCTTTGCCTGGCTATCTGGTTTCTTCTTAAATAATCAATACAAAGATTATGAGTTGTTCTCATAATCCAGGAACCTGCCGCAGGAAGTTTGAACTTTCCCATGTTGTTCCATAACCGTATAAGCACTTCCTGTGTAACGTCTTCAGCATCCATACTGTTTCTAAGCATATAAATAGAATAACTGAATATCCTGTTCTTATAACGATTAACAAGAGCCTTATAACCAATTGTTTCCAGCATTTTATTTAAAGACGGTATGACTTTTTGAAATGTTACAGCAATTTTTTGTTTACCTGTATAGAATATGAAGAAAGTTTACTAAATGCGGAGAAAAGATGATGGTTGAAATATATAGCTGATGTGTGGATAAATATGTATGGGTATAAAGGCATTGAAAATTTGTTTAACCTTTATACCCAATTCAATTATTTCACTAAAGCATTGTTTGATAAGAAAACTCAACGATTTTTGGTTTTACAAGTCTTTTAAAATCTTTATAAGTCATCTTAATCAATTCAGTATGAGTGCCCGCATTAAAATCAATATCTTCATCATCAGACAAGCTTTTAGCAACATAAACATCAATCCCGTACAGGTTCCCCAAAGGTGGCATAGCCCCCGGTTCACATCCCGGAAATTTATCTACAAATTCATGCTCATCAGCCAGCCTTATGTTTGAGGCTCCCGTTGTTTCCTTGAAAATATTAAAGTCGACTTTAAAAGAAGCCGGAAGTACAGCCATTATCATTTTCCCATCGACTTTTAAGATTACGGTTTTAGCAAGCTCTTTTCCCGGTATGTGTGCAGATGCAGCAATTTCCTGTGCCGTGTAAGCAGATGAATGAGTAATTGATACATATTTAATTTTATTTTCATCCAGGAATTCTTTTAATTTTTTCGCAGGCATTTTAACCTCCGTTTTTTATGGTTGATCTTATGCGAGTTGCTTAAGTATGGGGTAAAATCAGGAGAAGGTTTCGGTAGCAATTTTAATTTTTTCATTTTTGTCAGCCACTAATTAGTGGGGGAAAGTACTTGGGTTGAATTTACAACTCAAAGGTGAAAAACTCAAACCTTATTAATGAAAGATGAGAGGCGACTATAAAAATTGTTAATTATTTAGTAACGACAATATTTAAGAATTTATAATTATTTCAAGAATTGTTAATTGAGCGAATTAAATCCTGTTTTAGATCCCAGAGTTTTTTTGATAAAGATACGTGATACTTATGAGGAAAGATTAATCTTTTAACTCCGACATCCAGGCTGTCGAGATCGTGCAGCTTTACTTTTCTAATTTCTTCTATAGAAGGGAATTCGTAAACAAGCTTTCCATCTATAATGATGTCGAAAAGTAATTTCTCAACTTTAGAAACCTGGTCTTTCGATAGTATTCTTTTCTTGGAAGAATCCATTGGGTGATGAAGGTATAATTCATTTTCATCCTGAGGATTTTCATCTCCAAGAGTAACAAGGTCCGCAGTAGCTTTCCCCGTTTTATCGTAAACTCTCCAGACTTTTTTATCGCCTGGATTAGGAATCTTTTCTATTGATTCCGAAATTTTTAATGCGGGATTCCACCCGTTATCTTCTTTTACGGCTACTAACTTATAAACACCGCCGAGTGCGCTGTCTCCAGCAGATGTTATCATCCTTGTTCCAACGCCATAAATCAACCTGCTTATAACCTTGTCGGCATCCAGACCGAACTTCGGAGCTTCTTCTGTTATTTGAGTGATTATCTGCCAGACATTCATCTCGTCGAGTTCATTTGAAAGAACAATGCTGATCTCTTCCAATCCAGCTTCATTTAACATGTTAGCAGCCTGCAGGCTAAGATATGCAAGGTCACCGGAGTCCAATCTTATTCCTAAAGGATGATGCCCTTTCTTTTTAAGTTTCTGAAAAACTTTTATGGCATTTGGTATTCCACTTTCAAGTGTGCTGATAGTATCGACAAGCAGTATGCAATCGTCCGGATAAAGCTCTGCAAAAGCCGAGAATGCATCTTCTTCTGTCATTCCCATTGAGATGAATAACTGAACCAAACTATGTCCGTGTGTTCCTTTAGGCGGATAGCCGAGGATGTGGGAAATTCCTACATTTGAGGAAAAGTCGGCGCCGCCAATTAAAGCCCCGCGAACTCCGGCTATTGCTCCTCTGTCCTGAGCTCTTCTTGCGCCGAAATCAATAAGCAGTTGCCTTCGACCCATCTCTTTTATCCGACAGGCTTTTGTTGCAATAAGTGTCTGGAAGTTGAGCATGTTTAAAAGGGGAGTTTCAAGAATCTGGGCAATTGCAATGGGTCCCTGAACAATAGTTAAAGGAAGATGCGGATGAACAGTTCTCCCTTCACCTATTGCGCGAAGAGTTATATTATTAAAATTTCCTTCTTTCCTTAACCAATTCAGAAAATCATCCTGGAAGAGAGGATCACCGTTTCTTGATTTCTGCGATTTTAACAGCTCAATCTCTTTCTCACCGAATGAAGAGTTTTGCATCCAGTCAACAAGCCACTCCAGACCGGCATTAATGCAATAGCCTGCTTTGTGCAAGCCATAATCCGGATAAGACCTGAAGAAATGGTCGAACTGGACAATCTTCTTATGGATTCCCATCTTAAAAAAGAGCTGAGCCATTACAAGCTGGTACTGATCTGTAAAGAGTATGCCTTCAGTAATATTCTGGTCAAATTTTTTCAGCAAGTATATATTCCTTTAAAAAGTCAATAACTAATCTTTCTTTAAGCAGAGGTAATATAAAAAATAGTTAGATATAGTTATTGAGTTAGCTTCATAAAAATCAACAGAGTTTTTAATCAGTGTCAAGAGAGTTAACATTTTTAGAATTCATTTCTTGCGAATTAAAAAATAATAATCTAATTTTGCAACGGCTCAATCAACTCCTTGATGTACTTATATTATAAGACTGCAGGCTTTCCTCTTTGAAAAGGGAGATCTTCTCAAGTAATCAGTCACCCATGCTTAGGATTATTAATTAAAATATATCCGCGTTTGGAGGACAAAATGAACCTGTTTATACGACAGAGGTGGATAATATCCACTGCATGTTTTTTCTGCCTTACTTTTGTGAGCGGGGTGGCGTTGAGGCATCGCTGGTATAATACGCGCGTACTATGTGTTCTGTTTGCAGTTGTACTTTTGAGCATTCTTATGTTCGATACAACATCCGTTTTCGCTGCAACAAAAACCTGGGATGGAGGCGGAGATGGAGTTAATTGGAATAGTGCGAATAACTGGAACACAAACGGGGTGCCCGCAGCTGGGGATAACGCTTTCATTCCGGCTGGGTTTACCGTTATTGTATCTGCCAATGCAACGATCAACTCTATCATCTTCAGCAGTAGTAATAACCCTGCTACTAGGATCTTGACCGTCAATTCAGGTGTAGTTCTTACTGTAACAAGCGGCATCACCCTGCAGAACGATAACAAAACCAGTATGTCTGCCGAGATAGCCGGAGCCGGTACGATCAATTGCGCGTCAGTTAGAGTGGGAGGTACAACGACCAGTCTCTCAGGAGATGCAACAACTACCTTGACTTCTACAATTTCAACTTTATCAATTTCCGGTAATCTAAGACTAGATGGAGAAGACAATGGCAGCAATGATAATAATAGTGTTTTAAATTTAAATTCCGGTTCAGTTAATGTTGGAGGTACTGTAAACCTGATTGCCGAGTTCGGTTCAACTGCAACTCTAACATTAGCGAATGGAGCGCAAACGGGAACTCTTACACTCTCCGGAGCCTCTCCGTTTTCGACTATTGACGCCGATGAAACATTCACTGCAAATGGGACTGAGGCAACCGTAAATTACTCAAGTACTGGTGCCCAAACGGTAAACCCAATCATTTATACCAACCTAACCCTTTCCGGATCAGGCGTAAAGACCACAACTGGTGTTACCGTAAATGGTAAACTTTCCATGCAGGGGACTACGTCTGTTTCAGCAGTACCTACTTATGGTAGTTCGGCAAGCCTTGAGTATAAAGGTATTTCTGTTCAAACAACCGGAGTTGAGTTCCCGACAATTATGAATAACACAGTAATTATTGATAATATAAATGGTGTAACTCTGAATGAATCAAAAACGATTAATGATACACTTATTTTTAATAATGGAAAACTCGAAACCGGTCCGAACAATGTAGTATCTGGAACAACTGGTTCGATAAGTGGAGAAGGAGCCGGTAGATATCTTGTCGGAGATATTACTATTTCCCGCATTGTGGGAACGGGGACAATTGACAATTTAGGGGGAGTAGGATTCTCTGTTTTAGATAGCGGTGATGATCTTGGAACTGTATCTGTTAACCGAATTTCTGGTTCAGCAGGTATTATTTCTGTCGGAGGAAATCAAGGTATAGCCCGCAAATGGATTATAGCATCAACTAATCCTCCTGCGAGTGGAAGATCAATTTCATTTTCCTGGGTTTCTGATGATGATAATGGAATTGACCTTGTACATGCACTGGTATTTCGCAGTCCTGATGGAAATGAACCATGGAATCCTGTTGGTATTCCTCAAGATGTTTCTTCTACCAGGACAATAACTGTAACTACAAATACTTTTTCAACATGGACTGTAGCCGATGAAGACAGTCCTCTTCCTGTTGAACTTATTTCTTTTACAGCTTCATTACAAGGGAAGAGTGTAATTCTTAACTGGGCGACTAAAACTGAAGTGCAAAATTATGGTTTTGAGATTGAGAGATTGAAGGATTATTCCGGCAACGATGGGAAAAGATTAAACGATTGGGAAAAGATTGGTTTTGTACAAGGACAAGGTAATAGTAATGTTCCAAAGGGATATTCTTTTACTGATAATAATTTGCTCTTCGGAGAATACTACTATAGGTTAAAACAAATTGGAACTGATGGAAGCTATAAATACAGCAGCGAGGTTGAAATTGCAACAGGTAAAATACCCGAAGGGTTTGTCCTTGAACAAAATTATCCAAATCCCTTTAATCCCAATACTGCTATAAGATTTGCTGTCAACGAAACATCTCCGGCTCTGTTAAAAGTTTATGACGTTTTAGGCAATGAGGTCATAACTCTTTTTAATGAGACTGCTGAAGCAGGGAAATATTATTATTTAGATTTTGATGCTTCGCGATATTCAAGCGGTATTTATTATTATTCTCTCTCTGCAGGGAATTATCGTGATATAAAAAAGATGATGCTGGTCAAATAATAATTTCGAGATCAAGATTATTTATCAACATAAGGAGTTCCCTTACCTGTTTCACAATAATTTTTAAGACTGGTCATGTACCATCCCCAATGATAGTTGCAGTTTGCAAAAAAGTCTGTTGTCTCTTTCCAGTTTTTATGAGCAAATCTTAGAATAGTCTGATCGCCTTTATCTTTCAGATCAAATACTAATGTTGTTCCTACCCATTCAGGATCTGCCTGCTCGCATTTCCAGGTAACTTTTTTGTTTGGGATTAGTTCAGTAATCCTCATTTTATTGTGATATTTTTTACCGAATTTAAATTCTGCAATACTGTTGATTTCCGGTTTAGCAATAGTATCCCTGGTCCACCAATTTGAAAGTCCTTTCTGTTCAGTAATTGCCCTGTAAACAGCAAGCGTATCAGCATTTATAGTAACGAGATGAACTATATCCGGCATATCTACTCTTTTGTTATTAAAATTGGAAAAAAGATTGATTTAATTCTTAAATGTTCTTAGGTTAAATTAGTTGACATATCATTTAGTTGTACGAATCGGACCGACCTTGAGTAATAATGGAAGTGAAATTTTAATTTTCCCAAATTAAAAACAATAGAGGAGTCATTATGAACCTAGTAGAACGGGCAAAAAACATAATGTTCAACCCAAAGCAAGAATGGGAGGTAATTAAAGCAGAAAGTATTACTACCGGAGATCTGTATACTAAGTATGCAATTATACTTGCTGCAATTCCCGCTATCGCTGGTTTTATCGGGTATACTGTCTTCGGTTTATCCTGGGGTTTCGGAACAATCAGAATT
>MGZZ01000005.1:9863-39798 GCA_001802795.1 Ignavibacteria bacterium GWC2_36_12
ATGGGCTGTCGTAAGTTATATTACCGGTTTAGCCGGTATATTTATCCTTTCTTTTATAGTTGATGCCCTTGCCCCATCATTTGGCTCAACAAAAGATATGACTGCCTCGACGAAAGTAGTTGTTTTCGCCTATACACCGGCGTGGGTTGCCGGTATATTCTTTATTTTTCCCACATTAGGATTTATTGCTGCATTAGCAGGTATTTATGGTTTGGTTCTTATGTATATGGGTTTGCAGAAAGTTAAGGATGTACCACAGGATAAAATAGTAGTCTATTTTATTGTAATAATTATTGTAGCCATTGTGGTATACTTTATAATGGGTGCAATTGTCTCTGCCGTTGCTTTTGGCGGTTATATGATGTCCGGAGGGCTCTGATTTTATTTTCTGTTGTTCTTTTCTAAAAAAATTGGTTTATGACCTTCGGGGTTTAAATGACCCCGAAGGGTTTGCTTTTATAATGCCCGCTTCTTAGCTTAAACAAAACTTAATTTATCAGTCAACTTCTCCAGATAATTTTTGAAGTTATCCGACTTAAATACCAATTACTTTGCAAAAGGAACCCGCGGGTATCTTATAATCAGCAGATTCTATTATAAATACCATGATCTTTTTGAGAAAACTATTTTCACAGATTTCAACGACTTCGTAAACCAGATATTCTTAAATATATCGGGAATTGATTTTTCAAAAGAGATCAGAAACCTTGAAGCATACATAATCGGGACGATAAAAATACAGTGCCGTGTTCAACTTGATAAATCAATTAAAATGAAAAATGTTGTTGCCGAAAGAAGGATAGAGAAATATGAAGAGGAAGAGCCGATAGTATTTGAAATTCCGGCTAAGGGCAATGATCCCGAAGAGCTTTTTGATCTTCAGGAAATGTTCTTACATTTAAATTTATTCAAACTCCAGCTTAAACAAAGTGATGTTGATTTATTGAATTATCTTATTGATGAAAAATCAAGACAGGAAATTGCAGATGAGACGCAGCTTAATTTTAATACGCTCGATACACGTATAAGAAGACTTAGAATAAAAGTGGCTGATTACTTTAAGAACCTCGGATATTCTTCATCTGATTTTGATAAATTCGAAAAATGATGAAAGTTTTGATCTTATTTTTAAACTATTAACAAGAGAAAAATATTTAAGTAATAAAGGAATATGTTAAGTAAATACTCAAACGACCTGGAAGATTCCGAAAAACATTTATCTAATACCGTAATTGCTGCGTATATCAATTTAAAAGATATGCTTAGCAAAAAGGAAATTTCTTTTGTTGAAAATCACATAAATAAATGTGATGAATGCAGGGAAAAATTAGCCGAAATGATAGAAGAAGATCAAGAACTTGATGAAGAAAGAAATTTCAAAATTTCAAAATTTCAAAATTTCAAGATTGGAAAGGATAAATATTACATATGGGCGGCTGCTGCAATGTTTATTATAGCAATTGGTATCGGTGTTTATTACATCTTTCAACCAGCAAATGAAGAAGTAATTGTTACAAATGATAAACGTTTAATTGATTCTCTTAAAACAGAAGGGGATATTCAAGGTGCGAAAGAACCCGAGGAAAAAGAGAAAACAAAAGATATAGTGAAAGATTATAATGAAGCTGATTTTGCTGTAAACAATGTACTTGAAAATTTTGTTAGCCGTAATGTAAGATCTGAAGCTAGTATTAAAATTACGTTACCTCAGATTGGAGATACCTTAAATGTGCCAATCAATTTTAAATGGAAAACTACGAAAAAAGAAAAGTTTGGTTTTGAACTTGTGGATAATCGGAATAAACAAATTGTAAATGAGACTTTGACAGAAAACGAATATACTTTTCCTGATAAATTAAATCCCGGGCTTTATTACTGGAAGGTATTAACAGATGATAAACTCGGAGCTGTGGGTAAGTTTTATATTAAATAATCTAATCTTGCAATCTTGAAATTTTGTAATCATGTAATCTTGTAATCTCATTTTCCTATCAGCACGAACGGGCTCCACTCTAGCGGGTATGAATAAGTTCCATCGCTTATTAATTTAAGCTTTGCATCTCGCAAAGATGAAGAATAATTTTTTCCATCCAAAATATTTTTATAAAATTCTATCATTAATTCTGAAGTAGATTTATCAGCAACCTGCCAGAGCGAAACAATAATATTTTTTGCACCTGCATAAGTAAAACCTCTGGTAAGTCCGATTATTCCTTCTCCTCTTACAATTTTTCCCAGCCCGGTTTCACAAGCACTTAAGACGATAAGATCAGCATTTAAATTCAAATTATAAACCTCGCTGGAATATAAAATTCCGTCTTCAAGGGAATTATCTTTGTCTGTAAAAATAATCCCGGAGAATTTCGGTTTTTCTTCGTTAATGAAACCGTGTGTGGCTATATGAAGGAAATTGTAATTATTTATTATATCCGATTTTATGATTTCTTCCTTAGCCTTTTCTGAAATAAAGCTTGTGCAAAGAAAATTGTTCTTTTCGAATAAATCTAAAATACCTTCAACTTCATGCTTACTTTCAGGAAGTTCGGAATAAGTTTTGTCGTTTATTTCCACCGCTCGCTTTAATCGAGACACAATTAAATCATTGCTTGGTTTTTCATCCGGGAGCGAATCATCGTCCGGGAAAACCGGTGCAAAGCCTGCGAAACTGTATTTGAAATTATGCTTTTCAATTTCTTTCTGTAGAAAAGTTGCGGAATAAAGATAGCTGATGTTATACGATTTAATTAAGTAAGGCAACTCTGAAAAATTTAAATCAGTCGCATTTATTTTTTCGGTGAGCAAAGCTTCAAGGGGAAGATAATAAAGTATTCCATCTGGAATGATAATTAAATTCTTTGCATTAGGTATTTTTCCCACAATCGGTTCTATCAAAATATTATAAAGAGCTGAGGCAGAAGAAATATAACTTTCAAACTCAAGATTCTGTAATGATTGTCTGAATTGTTTGACTACTTCTGTAACTGGAGTATCCAATTTTATAGTTACTTCATCAAGATTTTGTCTGCCCAAAGTGAAGATGTACAGAATAGAATCACTCAGAAAATATTCAACAATAACTGATTGGTTATCTAACATCTTCTGCAGATTCTCAACCAATATTTCCTTTTCTTTATATTTTAGCTGATGATAGGAAGGATAATTTTTCTCCAAGTCTTCGAGCAACGAAATATATTGCTGATGTAATAAAAAATATTTGTCTTCAAGCTCTCTGATTTTGTCAGGGGAAGATTGTTTTTTCTGTTTTTCATTTAATATCTGAGTATCAAAATAAGCGAGGTCCACTCTTAAATTTTTCTCTCTTTCAAGCAATGTGTCGGGTATCCCGGAAAAATTTCTTGCTTTAACTTCCGAAACGGCGTCATATAAAAGTCCTGCTTTACTCTCTTCTGAGAATTTAAAAGCCTCTTTTTTATATTTATTATTTTTAGTAAGATAAAAAAGTTTTAGTGAAGTATTTATTGTCTTTTCATATAAAGAAAATGCTTTGCTGCCGAAAGATAATTTTGATCCTTCCGCCTTAAAGCTGTGCCGTACTTTATCTGTTAACCGCGTGGATAATTCAAAACATGAATAAGAAGAGAGAAGATCATCTATATTTTTGCTTTGCTCATAACGTAATGAAAAAGCATCTCCCTTTAATATTAAAGAGTTCAGCAGATCATTATTCCATAAAATCTTATCAGGTTCAGGATTAGCATAAATGTTGTTATCCTCAAATTCTTCGGTCAGAGTAATAATAGATTTCTGGTAAGAGTACAATGCACTATCATAATTTTGCATTTTGAAGTAAACTTTTCCCAGTCTTTCATAAGATTCAGAGACTTTTGGATGTTTTTCTCCAAAAACAGAAAGCCGGATTGTTAATGATTTATTCAACATTTCTACAGCAGAATCATAATCTCCTTTATTTCCTAACGCTTCTCCGATATTTGCATAACTCTGGGCTACCAGCAGATGATTCTCCCCGAATTTTTTGTGCCATATTTCAAAAGCAGTTTGATAAAGCTCGATTGCTTTATCATAGTTTCTCAAATCAGAATAAGTTCTGCCGGCATTATTAATGACTGCACCAACATTAGGATGGTCCTCGCCAAGTTTTTTGATTAAAATATCTTTTGCGAGTTCACCATATTTTAAAGCTTCGTCATAATTGTCGTTAACCCTGTAAGCCATAGCTAAATTGTTATACCTGATTCCAATAACAAAATTGTCGGGATCTTTTATTTGCTGATCTATTGATAAAGCCTTTAAATAATATTCAAGTGCGGTTTCATTATCTTCGATGTAAAAATATGCTACGGCAATATTATTGTACACAGTTGCCACTTCAGGATTTAGCTCACCGACTTCTTTTAGTTTTATATCAACAGATAATTTATAACATTCAATCGCTTTATCGTGATTTCCTTTCTGCTGTAAAGCCTGTCCCATCGAGTTATAGATATTACTGATAAGAATTTTTTGATTTTTCTCATCGATATTTTTTAATCCGAGGTCCAGGTTTTTTAATGAATTATCAAATTCTCCCATGTTGAAATAAATTACTCCTAGAAGGTAATACGTATCTGCTGCCTCCGGGTAGTTTTTCTTTTTTAATTGAACGTCCAGGCTTTCAACAGCAAATTTAATCGCAGTATTAAAATTTGCTTTTGTCATATAAGAATAGCCCAGCAGGTTTTTCATTTTTGCATAAGTCAGATTATCTCCTCCAAGCTTTTCTTTTGCAATTTCCAGTTTATCTTCGAGCGTAACTATTGAACTGTCGATTTCTCCATTTTCTCTTAAAACGGAAGCGATATTATTTAGACAATTAAAATAATTTTCCCATAAATTTTCTTTTTCGTAAATCATCTTTGCTTTGCCAAAAAATACAATGGCACTGTCGTACTTTAATTCTTTAAGAAGGTCATTTCCTTTATCAAAAAAAGTTTTTGCAAGAGATGTATCTGTTTTGTTCTCAGAGGCAAAGAGATTGGCTTGTTCACTAAATAAATTTAGCGATTGAACCGAATATGAACTAATGTTGAATAAAATAGTTATGAAAGTTGTAATTAAACCGGCTTTCATAAAACCTCTGATAAACTAAGAAATTAGCGAGTACCTTAGCTCAATCTAAATTTTGATTTTGAAATTTCCAAATCCCGTTAAAACGTAATTCATTAAAAATTTAAACTTTTTAGATGAAAGTTTTCCCCGCCTTTTGAAACTATAAGATTAAATCACCCAAGAAACTATTATTTAGGAGGCTTTATGAAAGCTTATTTTATACTTTTCGTATCAGGTATATTTTTCTCAAGTCTTCTATTTGCGCAACTAGAATATTTGGGTCCTGAAGGCGGATACATTCAATGTATGGTAACCGATAACCAGGAAAATATTCTTGCGTCTATCAGATTCGGTGGAATATATAAAACAACGGACTTTGGAGAGAACTGGGATCAGATTTTTTACGGTTACAGGAATCTTGACGTAAGGTCTTTGGCGGTAAATTCAAGTAATCACTATTTTGCGGGTACAGATGCTGCCGGTTTCTTCAGATCCACTGATGAAGGAGTTACTTGGGAAAAGATTAATAATATTCTCTCTACTCTCACGATTCAGGTGTTATTAATTACGCCTAATGGCGACATTTATGCGGGAACATTCAACGGTGTTTATAAATCCACTGATAACGGCAATACATTTTTGCCTGCCTCAAATGGAATTACTACTTCATCAATTTCTGCGCTTGCATTTTCAGGAAGTTATTTATTTGCGGGAACATATTATGCAGGTATCTTTCGCTCCGGAAATGGTGGAGAATCATGGGATCCAATAAATACGGGACTTGATTTTAACGGAAGAATTGTAGAATCAATCGGTTTCTTCGGAGAAAATAGTTTTGTGAATAAAGGTACAATAACAAATCACGCCGCAATAAGCTTGGGTGATAAAGTATATGTATCTAATGATATTTGGGATGTATGGTCGCCAATTACTCCACCGCCGGGAAATGTTAGAAAAATTACAATAACCCCTGTAAGAAATGAAACTCGCATAGTTGGTGCCGTTATTACTGAATCGGGAGGAGTTATTAGTATAAATATAAATGATCCTAATGGTTCATGGAATCAGGAAAATGCGCCCGAATACCCTTGTGGGAGTTTAGTAATTGCTACACCGGGAGTGATGTGTGGTTATTACGGCTTGGGTTCTGCTGTTTCATTAGATGGATTAAATACTTTTAATTTCAGAAACAATGGTATGAAATCAGCTTCAATCTCCGCAATAAAATCCGGGCAAGAATATCTATTATGTGGTACTGAAGCTGGTCAGATTTATGAATCTTTTGATAGGGGTAATAATTTTCAGGACATTACCTTTAATTTAACAGCAGGATATGTCTATGATATTGCGAGGAATCCTGTTTCTTTATACTCAGTAGCTGCTACCCAAAATGGTACTTATGGATTGATTAACGGAGGTTCAAGCTGGCAAAACTTAAACTTTCTTTCTCAAACGCTTGATTATAATGATGCGGGAACATTGTTTTATGGATATGGAGCCACAGCAGGTGTTTCCTATGATGATGGGGCAACAACAAGCAGTACTTTTATTTCGGGCATTTCTAATATCCGTAACTTTGCATTTGAGGGAAATACAAAAGTTTATATTTCAACCGCAAACTTATCGGGGTTTCAGGGTAACGGTGTGTGGTCTTCAGAACCGCCTTATACAACCTGGATACAAGACGGACTTGATAATTTACCCGTTACTTATATAATATCGGTGGATAATTCCTGGTCATTAGCCGGATGCTTAAATGATATTAACCTTATTGCGGGCACTAATAATGGACAGGTTTATTTCAGGAATTCTGCTGGTCAATATACAGAAAATTCAACTGGACTCTCCGGAGATGAAATAAAATCCTTAGTTCTTGCACCTAAGATTTATGAAACTGGAATTACCGCAGATATTGTAGCAGCACTTGATCCATCTTCTCCTGGTGATCCTGTTTCTGAAGATTTTGATCTTGGTAATTGTTTTTGGGATCCTATAGAAGAAATTGAAGATTGGATCAATAGTAGGCTTGCTGCAGATTGGGGACCCCGACAAGGAAATTTAAAAAGCAGTTCTCAAAGTCTGTACATTTACTATGGAACATTAGGTACAGGTATTTTAAGAAGAGATCTATTATCAACAGATGTTAAAAATATCTCTTCGGGAATTCCTGATAATTATTATTTAGAGCAAAATTATCCCAACCCATTCAATCCATCTACAACAATGCAATTTGCTATTCCAAAAGAATCCTTTACTAGACTGGAAATATTTAATGCTCTTGGTGAAAAAGTTTCAACTCTTGTTTCAGAAACACTTTCATCAGGAACTTACGAGTATGAGTGGAATGCAGAAGGATTATCAAGCGGAGTTTATTTCTACCGGCTTTCAACTGAAAAGTTTGCACAAACTAAAAAACTTTTATTGATGAAGTAATTAAAAGTAACCTTCGAGGTTAGCACATTGTTCTTAGTCCCCTAACCTCGAAGGTTCACACGAAGATAAAAAAGAAATTATTTAAAAGGAGAAAGTAAAATGAAACACATTATACCCATTATTCTGTTTTTAATTATTGGAATTTCTCAATTCACCTCAGCACAGATTCCACAAACAATGAGCTACCAGGGAGTTCTAACCGGAATTGATGGTAGCCCTGTCCCTGACGGTACAGCTTCTCTGACTTTTAGGTTATATAATTCTTCTGAAAACGGTGATACTCTTTGGCAGGAAACACAGAGCGTACAAGTAACAAATGGTATCTTCAATGTTATTCTTGGAAGTAATATTCCTCTTAACCTTCCATTTGATGAACAATACTGGCTGGGCGTAACAATTAGTGGTGGAACAGAACTTACTCCACGTATTACACTAACAGCTTCTCCATACAGTTTGAACAGTCACTCCACAATTGCAGAGACAGAACCGGGGCAAGGTTTAACAATACGCGACTCAAATGGTGAAGCAACCCATCAATTTAGCGCTAATGGAGATGTAATGCATTTGGGAATTGGGACCTTCCTAGGTGGCATTGTATCTGGTGATACAACGATTGTACCATTTGACACATAGATGCTAAAGAAACTAGGATACAATTATTTAAGGGAAACAAAATTAACAATGCCGTTAAGGATCTTGAAGACATTGGCATTAATGCAAGTGCAAATGACATTGGTGTTCTAGGTGATGGTGGTATAATAGGTGTGCAAGGCCAGTCAAATCAAGGTACAGGGGTAAGAGGAATTTCTAAGTCTGGATGGGGTATAATTGGTTATTCTACTAATGGTGGTGGTGTTTATGGTAAATCTGAGATGGGCTTGGGAGTTTTTGGATTATCTGAAACCAAAACAGGTGTAGTTGGAAAATCCGAAAGTGGAGATGGGGTTAGGGGAGAATCTTTAAATGGTACTGGTGTTTGGGGAAAATCTGAAACAGAAAGAGGTGTTTTGGGACAATCAGCTAGTGGCATCGGAGTGTTTGGAATCTCTGAAACGGGTACAGGTATTATAGGTCGGGGACAATTTGGTGGTTGGTTTCAGAACAAAGTAAAAATAGATGAAGTACCCATGGCACCGAATCAAGAACGATTTCTTGTTTGGGACGCAGATAGTGTTGTAAAATATCGCTCATTACCAACTGGAGGTGGGACTTTCGATGGCGTTCTTCAAGACAAAGCATTGATAGTTAAAAGCGGTCAGACAGAAGTATTCCGTGTAAATACAGATGGTACGTCTTTCCACAAGGGGATAGAAACATTTGAAGATGATGTAATATTTAAAGGAACCGATGGAAAAGGTGCAAAACTCGTTGACGGCAACGGGGTGACTATCGGTGGTTTTGGAAGAAAAGACTTAGATACCGGGCAGAGATTTGGAGTATATGGAAAAGCACAAAACACAGGTGATCTTGCAGGTGCTTTTGACGGCGATATTGATGTGAATGGAGAAATAACAGCAAGCAGTTTTCATATAGTTGATGGTAATGGTGATACACTTACAAGTTTTAATGCCGACGGCACATCCTATCATACTGGCAAGGAAACATATTTGGCTGGGATAGATTTACCGGACAATAACCCGGAGAACACGACTGGAAATGTAAAAGCAGGAAAATTTAATCAAGGATTAAATCAATTTTCTCTAACGAAACGACAACTTTTTCCACATTCTATCGAAGTACCAAACCTTGATGGGGGAACATTTAGTTTCAAACCAACTGTAGACAATGAACCTACAATCTGGGGATACACTGAGAGAATAAATGGCGCTGCAGTATTTGGTCAAAGCACAAATACTACGAATACGTTTCCAGCTAACTGGGGTGTTAACTTCGGCGGTGGTGCAGGAGTAGTTGGTGAAGTACGTAACACAAGTTCGAATTATCCGGCAATCTGGGCTTTAGAGTATGGTGTTGGAAGTGCACTCTTGATAGATCACCAAGGATCAAGCGGAAATATCTTTACAGGTCGAAGTGCGGGAGTGAACCAGGTTCGGATTGATAAAACCGGTAAAGGATTTTTCAATGGCGGTACCCAAACAGGCGGGGCTGATATTGCCGAAGCTTTTGAAGTGGAAGGTTTTACAGAAGAATATGAACCCGGCGATGTATTGGTGATTTCCACTCAGAATGATCGTACAGTTACAAAAAGCAGCGAACCTTATTCAACCCTTGTAGTAGGTGTGTATGCTACTAAACCCGGAGTTTTGTTAACGGAGCGTAATCTGGATGATACTCTCGAAGATACCGTTCCAATGGGTGTAATTGGTGTTATTCCAACAAAAGTTTGTGGTGAAAATGGTTTCATTAATCGCGGCGATTTACTTGTTACATCAAGCATTCCCGGTTATGCAATGAAAGGAACTGATCGCGAAAAGCTTATGGGTGCAGTGTTGGGAAAAGCATTGGAGAATTTTGATGGTCATGGAACAGGAAATATCAAGGTGTTGGTAAATACAAAGTAATTCGTCTATGCAGTTGTTTTTTATCTTTTTGAATTTTAACTGAGGAGAGAATATGAAACGCAAAATATATTCGATCGTTCTGTTTTTCTTTTTAATTGTTACTCCTTTTGCTTTGTTGGCTCAGGACCAGATAAGAGGCAGCATTATTGCAAACGGCGGGGCTGTGCTTACCGGAGAGTCTAATAAAATTGCCGGCACAGTAGGTCAATCTTTAATTGGAGAATCAGGCAATCAAACTAATGTTGCCAAAAGCGGATTTTGGGAACAGTTAACTAATTTGGTCACCAGTGTGGAAGAAATTAATGACAAAGTTCTTCCAAAAGAATTTAATCTTTACCAGAACTATCCTAACCCTTTTAATCCATCTACCACTATACAATTTGCATTGCCGAAAGAATCGTTTACAAAACTGGAAATTTTTAATGCAATTGGAGAGAGAGTTGAAACGCTTATTACTGAAACTCTTGCAGGGGGAGTATACCAATACAACTGGGATGCAAATAAATTTTCAAGCGGCGTTTACTTTTATCGTCTTATAGCAGATAATTTTGTGCAAACAAAAAAGCTTCTACTGGTGAAATAGATTCTGTAGAGAGATGACATCTTTTTTGTTATACCAATTCTTCGAAAGATGTCATCTCTAATTTTTTGATTAGTCTTTTTGAGGAGACCACTTTTTTAAGAATGCCATCATTTTTTCATGACTGTAACCCTTTCCCTGCTCAAGCTGCCCGGTATCCTGGGAGTGCAAAAGCTTACCATTGCTTTCCAGGACAAAGAAGTGAGGATAACCGGGTATTTCCGGGTACTTTGAAAGGAATTCCGTATTCTCATTCTCTTTGCTGAAGTTTATTTTAACTACAACAAAGTTATCTTTAATAAAATTTTTTATGTCTTTATTTTCTTCGATAAAGTCGTCTATACGATGGCACCAGATGCACCACTCTCCTCCAACATCGAGTATAATTCTTCGGTTTGAGACCTTTGCTTCTTCAACAGCTTTTTCTAAATCTTTTGAAGGGTTCCTTGCGGGATCAAACTCTGTAACAGAAGTATATTTTGAACCAGATTGTGCAGAAGACAATCCGGATAAAACTACAGAAAAAATAATTATTAGCATTGCTCTTATCATTACTTAACCTTTTCAGACTGCATATATATGTTTTTCATAATTGAAATAGCATGAGTTAAAAACACCACAGCGTCATGGAGTTCAAAAGCTTGCCTCTTCATTCGAAAATCTCAATCTTTTATTTCCAATGTGATAATTGACTTTGAAGGCATATCAATTAATATTTTATCATCTTCAATTTTAAACTGTTTGAATTCCTTTATCTTTACATTATCCGGTTGTTCAAATGTATTATGATCCTGCATATTTTCTGATGTAAGAATTTTCCCGGAAATTTGTTTTGAAGTTACACCTTCTATTCCGCAAGATACTTTCAGGCTTTTTTCAGGATTAACGTTAACAATACTAATATGAATTAAACCGGTTGAATCTTTTGAGGCAGTTGCATGCAGGGAAGGAATCTTTTTCCCATCTAATTCATAATCTTCCGATTCAAGTTTAAAAGGCAGGAAGATGGCATCCTGGTGAACTTTGTAAAGATCAAAAACATGATAGGTGGGAGTAAGAATCATTTTTTCTTTGTCGGTTAATATTAATGCCTGGAGAACATTAACAATTTGAGCAATGTTTGCCATCTTTACACGGCTGCAATGTTTATTAAAAATGTTAAGATTGATTGCTGCAACCATAGCATCACGTAAAGTGTTTTGCTGGTATAGAAAACCGGGGTTTGTTCCGGGCTCTACTTCGTGCCAATCCCCCCATTCATCTACAATTAATCCTATCCGTTTCTGAGGATCATATTTATCCATGATTGCAGAATGATTAGTTACCAAAGTATCCATGCGAAGAGTTTTGAAAATAGTAGTGAACCAATCCTGTTCATTAAAATCAGTTGCGGAACCTTTGTTCGTCCAATCATGAGGAACGGTATAATAATGTAAAGAGTATCCGCTTAAATATCCCTGAAGCCAGCCGCCGGTGCTGCTCCATTTTTTCATTATAGTTTCTGTCCAGTTATAATCCGCTTCCAATCCTCCCGAAGCAATTTTGTATAAAACATTATCATTGTTGTTTCTTAAAAAACGGGAATACCTCGCCATTTCGTCCGCATAAAAATCTGAAGTCATAATTCCGCCGCATCCCCAGGTTTCATTTCCCATTCCCCAGAATTTTACTTTCCATGGTTTTTCTCTCCCGTTTTTCTTTCGCAGCTTGCTCATTGGACCTTCATTATCAGCTGTCAGGTAATCAACCCAATCAGACATTTCCTCTACAGTTCCGCTGCCGATGTTTCCACAGATTACAGGTTCGCAGCCAAGCTGGTCGCACAAATCCATGAATTCATGTGTACCGAAGCTGTTGTCTTCTATAACTCCGCCCCAGTTTGTATTGATCGTCTTTGGTCTTTCATTGCGGGGACCAATACCATCTTTCCAATGATATTCATCTGCAAAACAACCGCCGGGCCAACGAAGGTTTGGAATTTTTATTTTCTTTAATGCTTCAACAATGTCAGTTCGTATTCCATTTTTGTTTGGTATAGAATTGTTCTCGCCAACCCAGATTCCGCCATAAATTAACCTACCTAAGTGCTCAGAGAAATGTCCGTAAATATGTTTGCTGATCTGGTATTTACCTGAATCAGGATAGATAGTCAATTTGTATTCCTGAGAGAAAATAATTGTACTAAATGATAAAAAAACAAGAAAGAAAATTTTATTCAACATTTAAAGTTCCTTTTTATAAAAGATAAAAGTTATAATAATAATTAGGTTTCATTAGCTTATAAAATCCGAAATTAATTAAATTCCCGGTGCATAAGGGAAATTTAAACTCTCATAATATTCCAAAGATTTATCCGGCATTTCTAATTCTTCAGGAATTGGTTGTTTTGAAAAAGTCTGGAAGTATAGAACACATGCATTTCTCCACCATACTGCTTCCTTCTCCTGTCGTGTTAGAAGCATTTTAACATGATTGAATACTTCTTTATCAATTTTATCTTCAAGAGAGTTCCAAGTCGTCTGCATCTTTTTTACACTTTCAACCCCATTGTAATAATGATAGCAGAGTTCTTCCCAAAGAGTATTTCCTGATTCCACTTTGTAATCCCATGGGAGATGATGAAACCAGAGAAGATATTCATCAGGGCAAGTTTGTAATGAAGAAAATTTTTCAGCTACAGGTGGAAAATACTGGCTTACTGCATTACTTCCAGTTGATGTTCGGTTAAATCCAATTCCGTTGCTGTCGGCTCTGTGATAATAAACCGAAGTCCAGTCAGCCCTGTTTTTATCCTTAATCCATGGTGCGGGACCATAATGATGACTCCATCCCATGATATGGTGCAGTCCTAAAGGAGTCATATAATTTACAGTTATCTCTCTGGAGTTCATCATTATAGTTTTTATCGGCTTAATTATATTCAGATCATTTGAGAAAGTCATCCCTATCCATTCATCAGCAATCTCCTCAGAAGATAGTTTATGATTCCAGGATAATCTTCCATATGCAAACCAATTTGCTTGTCCGAATAAATGTCCTGTCCAATTTCTGTCCGTTCCAATATTAGAAACTCCGGCAATTCCAGTAAGAGAATGATTGTCTAAAGAGCCATCTATAATTCTCGCAACTGTAGAGCCATTACCTTTAGCATAAGTATCCGACTCAAGACATTCTTTATACAATGGTGCAAGATAAACTAAATGTGAAGCCTGTCCCAAATATTCCTGGGTGATTTGAAATTCCATCATTAATGGAGTCTCCTGTAAAGCACCGAATAAAGGATGGAAAGGTTCGCGCGGCTGAAAATCAATTGGTCCATTCTTAGCCTGAATTAATACATTATTTCTAAACTTGCCGTCAAAAGGTTTGAATTCATTATATGCCTGCTTTGCACGGTCCTCCGGAACATTATTATCATATACAAATGCTCTCCACATAACAACTCCACCGAAAGGCTGCAAAGCATCGGCAAGCATGTTGGCACCATCAACATGAGAGCGCCCATAATTCTGAGGTCCGGGCTGTCCTTCAGAATTTGCTTTTACAAGGAAGCCGCCGAAGTCTGGGATAAAGGAATAAATTTCTTTAGCTTTATCTCTCCACCATTGTTGTACATCTTTATCAAAAGGGTCGGCTGTTTTTAATCCACCTATTTCAACAGGCGCACTGAACCTTGCTGTTAAATAGACTTTAATTCCATAAGGGTGAAAAACATCTGCTAATGATTTAACTTTTTCAAGATACTCAGAAGTTAGAACCAAAGCATTCGCATTTACATTTGTTAGAACGGTTCCGTTAATTCCAATAGATGCATTGGCTCTTGCATAATCTTTATATTTCGGGTCAATATATTCCGGCAGCCTGTGCCAATCCCAAATTGAAAATCCTGCGTAACCTCTTTCAACCGTTCTATCGAGATTATCCCAATGATTAAGAAGTCTTAGTTTTATTTTTGGAGAAGATTCAATATTAAGATTCGAAATATCCTGATTTCTCTGCAGCAATCTTAAAAAATTAAAAACACCGTATAAAATTCCGACATCTTCATTTGCCGTAATTACAATTACTTTTTTCCCTTCAATTTTAGAATTGAAAATGAGAAATCCTTCGGAGCCGATATTTTTTAACTTAGTTTCTAACTTTAGTTTTGATAATAGGTAAGAGGCTGAATATTTGCTTGCTATTAATATTCCATCTTTTCCGATTGATTTAATTGGCGGGATATCTGAACCCAATAACCCCTTTAACCCGATCTGTAATTCATTTTCTACCGCATTAATAGTAGACGAGTTTCCTTCAATCAAGCACCCCTTAATTAATTCTTTGTACTCATTTAATCTTTCCTGGTTTGATATCAAATCATATCTGAGCCATAGTCTGTATCCATCTTCTGCTTTCAAATTGCTGTTACATAATAGGAAAAGGGAAAGTATAAAAGTTAGAGTATTCTTTTTCATAATTTATTTTTCAATAAACATAAAACAGGAGATTCCCAGTACAATTTTAATCACATTTAAAGCTAATTTACTAAAAGTTTGTCGAGAAATTAATGAAGAATTATTGTTAATCAGAATTAAAAGCAGGAAACTTCAAATACACTGCTTAAATCAGAGCATTTTATAATATTATTCAGCTTTTTGATTTAGAGCCCTAATTAGAAACAATTTTATCTAATTTTCAAAAAAATCCTTCCTTTTTATTAAATAATAACTTAGTTTTTCAGGCGTTATAATTGTTTTTACTAATTTGTTCTTGGATAAAGAAATCTGATAGATGGTCAGATTCTTAATAACAACAATAATATAAGGAGAGTCCGTAATGAAGAAACTTTTATCTGTTTCGATTTTTATAGTTCTTGTTGCTTCACTGTCTTTTGGACAGACGTATAAAAAAGGAAATAATATGCTGAACATTGGTATAGGACCAGGCTTAGCAGGTATTTATGGAACTATGGATATTCCCTCTATTAGTGCAGGATTTCAGGCAGGGATTCATGAAAAGTTTTCTGTAGGTGGAATTGTTGGCTATAGTTCGTCTTCTTACGATGGAGGTACCTATCTTGGTCATGATTACGAATGGACATATACTTACATTGTAATTGGCGCACGCGGAGAGTATCATTTTGTAGATGCGGATGTTGAAGATCTTGATTTATACGGCGGTGTAACTCTAGGATATAATATAGTAAGCGTTTCAGAACCTTCCGGTTATACTGGTTTTTATAGTTCTGAAGGAAGTTATCTCCTTTATGGTTTCCATGCAGGCGGCAGATATTACTTTTCTCAATCTATTGGTGCATTTTTAGAGCTTGGTTATGGAGTAGGATATATTGTAGCAGGAGTTACATTTAGGTTATAATTAAAATTTGTCTTAAAAAATTTTCCTATATGACGATTCCCACCGTGCTAATAACGGTGGGATTTTTTATTTCCTTTCGCCTTTTTATTTTTCATTTCAAAAATTATTTAAGGAACTTAAATGAGATTTGAGCGATCAGCGGGTATTCTTCTTCACCCAACCTCTTTGCCGGGTCCATTTGGAATCGGGGATCTCGGAAGTGAAGCTTATAGTTTTGTAGACTTTCTTGAAGCAGCGGGGCAGAAACTATGGCAGGTTTTTCCGTTAGGACCAACGGGCTATGGTGATTCTCCATATCAATGTTTTTCCGCTTTTGCAGGAAACCCGTTATTAATTAGTCCGGAAAAATTAGCCAAAGATGGTTTTCTTTCTTTGAAAGAGATCAGTGTATATCAGAAAAGCGATCCATATAAAATTGATTATGGCGAAGTCATTCATTACAAAAAATTAATTCTTAAGAAAGCATATCTAAACTTTAAGAAAAATTCTAACGGGCAGGAAGAAAACTATAATTCTTTCTGTAATGAGAATGAAGAATGGTTGAACGATTTTGCTTTTTTCATGGCAGCTAAAGATTTTCACGGGGGAGAACTCTGGACGAAGTGGGATAAAGGTCTTGTTGTAAGAGATAAAAAATCATTGGATGAATGGAAACAAAAACTCACTGATGATATTAATTATCATAAGTTTGTTCAATTCCAGTTTTTACATCAATGGTGCAACCTCAAAAAGTTTGCAAATGAGAAAGGAATAAAAATAATTGGCGATACCCCCATTTTTATTGCTTACGATAGTGCAGATCTATGGGCAAACAAAAGTATTTTCACTGTAGATAAAGAGGGAAATCTTGAAACTGTCGCGGGTGTTCCACCTGATTATTTTAGTTCTACAGGACAACTTTGGGGAAATCCTCTTTACCGGTGGGATGTAATGGAAAAAGATGATTTCCTTTGGTGGCGGCTGAGAATGTCTGATACCCTTAAGCTGGTTGATATAATCAGGATAGATCATTTTAGGGGATTTGAAGCGTACTGGGAAATTCCGGGAAATGCGAAGACTGCCGAGAAAGGTAAATGGGTTAAAGCGCCGGGAGAAAAACTTTTTAATATTTTGAAAAAACATCTTGGCGAGCTTCCGATACTTGCTGAAGATCTCGGTGTAATTACAAAATCGGTGGAAGCTTTAAGGGACAAATTTGAATTCCCCGGGATGAAAATTCTCCAATTTGCTTTTGGAAAAGGAATGGAAAGAAGATTTCTGCCACATAATATTACTCCAAACAGCGTTGTCTTTACAGGCTCTCACGATAATGATACAACACGCGCTTATTTTGAAAAAGAGAAGGAAGCAAAAAATGATATTTATTCTCACGCACAAAAGTATCTTGATTATTACGGAGATGATGTAGTTCAGAAGCTCATAAAGATTGCTTATGCATCAGTTGCAGATATTGTTATTATTCCAATGCAGGATGTTTTAAATCTTGGTGGCGAATCGAGAATGAATTTTCCCGGTAAGCTTGGCGGTAACTGGACGTGGCGTTTTACATGGGAACAGGTTCCCGGTTATCTTGCTGATACTTATAAAGAAATGGCTGAACTATATGAGCGCCCGCCAAAACCCAAGAAAGAAACTGAGATAGAAACGGAAGGCTAACTATAGCAAAGTTTTTAGATTATCTGAAAACAAAACATTAGAATAAATTTTAGGACATCATCGTTGAGTGTTTGCCGAAATATATTTAATGAATCACACGATAAACGTTGCAATAATATATTTTTTTCGATTCCGCAATCCCGTGACTTTTAAAAGACTTCGAAAAGAGGAATTTAAGGCGATTATCTTCCCCCGCATATTCATTTGATCTTGTTCCAAGACTCTGAACAACAAAGAGTGCTTTGGATACAGAGATTCGTTCCTTGAGGTTGAGTCCACGAAGATTGGGAGAAGCCAAGCCTCCACCATCAGCAATCTTAAATTTAGAATTTCCATAAAACGATATCACCCCTATATCTGCTTCTACTAAAACATTATCAACAGGTTTGCAGTTAAACTCTAAAAATTTTGCCACTGATGACATTGTTTCAACATAATTACTTTGAAATCCAGTTAATACTGGAACCACAACAGTTCCAGCGAAATATGCAGTTAAACCGATCTGGATAAAACACATAAGAAAGCATGTCCAGTAAATCAATTTTTTTTTGAGGTATATAAAATATTTATCAAGAGTAAGAACGCCAATAATTGGTATAATAGAAAGAGCAGGGAAAAAATATCTAGCTGAAGCCATTAAGCCTGGTGTCCTGAAGTAATAAAAAGTGATTAATATTAGGGGAAAAAGAAAAAACGGTAATATTTTTTGTATCAGAAAAGAGCGCTCTTTGGATTGCAACTGTGGAGCAAAAAAAAGACATAATATATAAAAAATTAGTAGCGGGAGATAGCCCGTTGCTAAAATAATAGTTACAGCTTTGAGTACTGTGATGTTAACCCAATGGAATATAGTTGTCTTTGCATAGTAAGTTGTAGGAACTAAAGAATGTAAATATGAAAGAGAAAAAAATATCCAGGGCAAAATAGTAAGAATCACAGCAAAAAGTAATGGGACTACAATACTTATCAGGTTACGAGTAGTGTTTAGTCGTAAGTACAGAATTATTGATAACAAAAGAAGAATGGATTCAGGTCTTACAAGAATGGCAGCCCCTTGTACTACCCCGATCCAAATTATCTTCTTAGTCGTTAAATTTTTACTAAACCTAATGCAGAAGTAAAAGATCAATAATGTAAGAGCGACAGCTGGAATTGTCTCCATAAGGGTTCCGTTCCATCTCCAGAGGTGGATATTAAAAGCCGCTAATATAGTTCCTAAGAGACGAACTATGTTAGATGTTGTCAAGGATGAGATTATTAGATATGTAATGATAATAGAAAAAGCAGAAAGGAGACAAGAAAAAATCATTGCGGGGAAGAAAAAATCATTTGTAAAGATAGCGATTATACTCAGAATGCAGGTATAAAGTGGGGCAGTGGACATATTTACAGGTTCATTTATATTGACTCCCCAGCCCAATCCTGAAGTAATATTACTTACAATTCTGGCATGAATAAAAGCATCATCTGAACCGGGATAAGAAGGGAAAAACAAAAACTTGACAATAGTTGGAACTATTGCCAAGGAAAGTACTATATAAATGTAAATATTATTTTTTCTCAATTTCTACGCTTAATAAATGTATTGAGAATTACTAAAAAGAATAAAAAATTTTTAAAATTATACTGTTAGTTCCCCTTGAAAAATTAGGATATAAGGGTACCTACAATATTTAAGTTAGTTAAAAAAAGAATTGGTGTCAACGGTCAGAAAGTGAGACACGGTTTTTATAAATTAAATTTTGGTTAACTTGTAACTTATTATCGGTATTTAGAGTTGTAATTATGATTAAATACTTAAAAGAAATATTCAAACAACGTATAGAAAAATCTGAGCCGGCAGATAATAATAGGAAACTGCAGGTTGCTACCTGTGCTTTGCTTATTGAAATAGCAAAAGCCGATACTGAATTTACAGAGGATGAAAGGAAGAAGATTATTTCTGTAATGAAAAATACTTTTAATCTTGAAAAAGATTATGCCGATGAGCTATTAGAACTTTCCGAAGAAAAGATTAAAGAGAGTATAAGCATTTATGAGTTTTCTACAACAATCAATCAGAATTTCTCCAGGGAAGAAAAATTCCGGTTGCTAGAAAACCTTTGGCGGTTAATTTATATTGACGAAACTCTCAATGCACATGAGGATCATCTTATAAAAAAGATAGGGAACACGCTTAACATGGAACATAAAGATATTATCAATGCCAAGCTGATTGTTAAAGAAGAGAAGAAACGATAGCAAAAGTGTTCAAGGGCAAGTTCAAGAGCAAGCCTTGAATCTTTTAACTTCTTGAACTTACTCTTGAACTTGAACTCTGCCAGTGTGAAATTAACGGAATAGAAATAAAATGAAAGATTTTAGAAACAGCCCAAAGTTTTATTTTATTGTCTTAACTCTTCTATTTCATCTTTTTTTAATGATCAAGACTTTTGTGGATGAGAGATATATTTTATCCGTTGTTCTTTTAATTCCCGTCTCGATATTCTCATATAAAATATATAAGATGATTTTATAAAATTAGATGGAATTTTAATGAAGAGACTTAAAGAATTTAATAATGTCTTCTGCAAATAACTCCGGTTGTTCCATTGCAGCAAAATGTCCGCCTTTCGCTATCTCTGTCCAGTGCTGAATATTATATCCTCTTTCAATATAGCTACGTGGGGGAAATGGATCTTCGAGCGGAAAGCGGGAAATTCCCACAGGTACTTTTACATAATCATCTTTACTGAAATGAAGCGGGACTTTACTGTTTTCATTATAAAGCCTGATTGATGAGTGAAATGTTTCTGTAACCCAGTATAAAGTTACATTTGCAAGCAATTCATCTTTTGTAAAAACGTTTTCAATATTTCCTTTGCAGTCAGCCCAGCCGGAGAATTTTTCGATTATCCATGAACATAATCCAACGGGAGAATCATTTAAACCATAAGCAAGAGTAAGTGGTTTTGTGCTGTGTTGAGCTGCATAAGCACCTTCTCTTTGAAACCATTCTTCTTCATCTTTCTCATATTGGATTTCCTCCGGAGTTAGTTTTTCCCCTTCTTTAAGATATGGCTTGTAAGAACCGGGAATATAGTTCAGGTGTATGCCTGTTATATTTTGCGGATACTTTAAAGCAAGTGCAGTGCTTACTCCCGCTCCGAAATCCCCGCCCTGGGCTCCGAATTTTTCATATCCCAATTCTTTCATAAGATTAAACCATAGATCAGCCATGAACCGGACATTACATCCCGGTTTATTAATTTTTTCTGAAAATCCATATCCCATCATTGATGGAATAATCAGGTCAAAAGTGAATTCAGAATTCTCTGCAAGTGGCAGAATTATTTTCATCATCTCCAGGAATGAGCCTGGCCAGCCGTGAGTTATAATGAGAGGAAAATTGTTTTTGCCTTTTCCCTTTATATGCAAAAAATGAATTTTGTAGCCATCAATTTCAGCAATAAAATTCGGATAAGAATTAATTTCTTCTTCGGTTTTTCTCCAGTAGTATTCATTTATCCAGTATTCAGCAAGCTCTTTCATATAGTTTAGCCCCGCCCCGTAAGTCCATCCTGATCCGGTAATTTCATCAGTCCATCTTGTATTTTTTATTCTCGATTTTAAGTCATCGAGAATAATTTGAGGGATGTTAACCTTAAATGATTTTATCATTTTATAATTATGAAGTTACTTTTTTTTGAGTTTTTCATCTCTCATTACAGCTTCTAAGATATATGATCTGAGTAAATCAGTTTCAATGTCTTTAACATCGTAAAAAGTTTTGATGTAAACTTGTTTCCGGTTTCCTCTTTCAAGATATTTTATTTCATCGTTGAGTTTATTCCCGTTACAAAAACCTAATTGCACACCTTTCATTTTTACATTTCCCCATGGTACAGATGCCGGCCAGATGAAGCAGATTCTTGAATGCCTGTAATAGTATGGAACATTGTATGAAAGTTTTTCCACACAATCAGGAATGCAGTCCAGAATTAATTGTCGTAACCTGTTTACAATCTTCAACTCGTCTTCCGGAAGATATTCAAGAAAATCATCAATGCTTTTAAATTGTAGTTTCTGGAACTTATTCATAAGATTTTATTGTCGTCTGTCCTTTAAAGGAATTACAAGTTTCAATCCCGACCAGGTTTCATCGATTGCACAGACTTTAATATTGAATCAGAATCTAACAAAAGTTTTATTTTGTTCACAGTTGTTTGATTACGCGTTGTTAGCGGTATACCCAGTTTTTTCTCAAGAAGTAAAATTGAAAAGTAGCTGCTTTTCTTTTCATCCTTTCGGACTTTACAATAAACTTCGTTGTTTTTAAGAAGGAAAGTTTCATTTTTATTATTCAAAGATGAAAGAATATTTTTTGTTTCTTTGCCCGGTTTATTATACAGAAATGCAATATAAACTCTCGTGTTTTCATCGAGTTTGTCATCCTTAAATGGATTTTGCTTTACAATGTCAGCAAGTTCTTTATCGGTTCTTAACATAACCAAAACTTCGTAGTTAAGGGATGCTTTCAGCTTCTTTTCGATTTTCTTTGTTAAAATATTTTTGTCTTTCTCCATCGTTTCAAAAATTACATTGCCGCTTTGAATAAATGTTTTAACATTTTTCAGTTTTAGGTCTTCAAATATTTTTTTGAGTTGTTCCATTTTTACAACTCTGCCGCCGACATTAACGGCACGAAGAAAAGCAATATATTTGCTCATTTTGTTATTAGATTATTGAAAAATTAAAGTAATAATAATGAAATATTTTTTCTTTTCATTAATATATTTGACGAGACTTACTTATTATCTTTTTATCTTTTCACAATTTAAAATAGAAACGTAATATGGATTTAAGAGGTATTGCGAGAGCCCGTCTGATTAATCAGCAGATCGCAGGGACGAAATTTAAGACTGTTAAAGAGATTGTACAATGGATGGGTGCATTGCAGGCTCAGGATTATAACATGGCAAAATGGGCTATCGGCATCCGGCTTCCCGAATCAACTGAAAAAATGATAGATGAAGCTGTTGGTTCGGGCGAAATTATCAGGACTCATATATTAAGACCTACCTGGCACTTTGTTTTACCGGGTGATATAAACTGGATGCTCGAATTAGCGGCGCCAAGATTTAAAGCATCATTTAAATCGAGATGGAAAGCAATGGGATTGACTGAAGTAATTTTTAAGAAAAGTAATTCGATCATAGAAAAGGTATTAACAAAAGGAAAGCACCTGACTCGCGAAGAGTTAGTAAGTATACTTGAAAAAGCTAAAATTCCAACTAAGGAACAAAAAATATTTCATATTATGTTTAGAGCGGAATTGGAAGGTATAATATGCAGCGGTTCTATAAAAGATAAAAAGCAAACTTACGCTTTGCTAAAGGAAAGAGTTCCGGAACCAAAAATACTGGATAGGGAAGAAGCATTGGCTAATCTTGCAAGCAGATATTTTACGAGTCATGGTCCTGCAACGTTACAGGATTTTATTTGGTGGTCGGGTTTGCAGGCTAAAGATGCAAATCAGGCTTTGGAAATGATAAAATCAAAATTTATTTCTGAAAAAATCGGCACGCAAGTTTACTGGTTTGCCAAATCATTTTCTCTACCTAAAACAAATAAGGAATCGGTTTATCTTTTACCTGCATACGACGAGTTTATTATCAGCTACAAAGATAGAAGTGCTGCAATCCCTATTGAGAACCAAAAAAAAGCGATTTCTAATAACGGTATTTTCAGACCAGCAATCTTAATAAATGGGAAGGTAGTAGGGATATGGAAACGGACAATAGAAAAAGATAAATTAATTGTTGAAACTCAGTTCTTCCAATCGCCAGATAAAGCTACAAAGCATTCGATAAAATTAGCAGCAGCAAATTATGGAGATTTTCTTAATAAGAAGTCTGAAATAATTTTTAGATAGGTTAGTGATCATTTATCTTTTTTACTTATAACAAGTCCGGGAATTTTTCTTCCTTCCTCAGAACATTTAATTAAAGTGTTAAGCCGGCTTAGTTTTGTTTCATCTTTCTTTGCGCTTATAACCCACCAGGTGGAAACTCTTTTAGCATAAGCCGGAAGTTTTTGAAAATACTCCCAGGCTTTTTTGTTTGCTTTAATTTTTTTCTCAAACTCAGCGGGGAGTTTTACTTTTTCCTGTTCAAAGGAATATCGGTTGGTTTTCTTTTCATCTCTTTTGGAAAAGGCTTCAAGTCCGGAAGGCTTAACTAATCCGGGCTTTATAAGTTCTTTAATTCGTTTTGTATTTACTGCACTCCAGATACTTCCTTTTCTTCTCGGAGTAAAACGTATTTTGTAGCTTTCCTCATCAATGGATTTGCGGATGCCGTCTATCCAGCCAAAGCATAAAGCCTCATCGACAGATTCTGGCCAGGTTATACTTGACTTACCAGTACTTTTTTTATAATAGCCAACCCAAAGCTCATCTGCTTTGTTGTGGTTTTTCTCAAACCATTTGCGGAGATCGTGTTGGGTGAGGAAGAAGAGAAGAGACATCTTCTTTTTAAGATTTATAATTTGTTTTTGAATTCCTCAATTGTCATTCCCGCATCTTTAATAATGCCAGCCATTGTATAAGCATTTACTGGATTAGCTCGTGGAATAGTAATTATACGTTTACCATCAGTCATTGTAATATCTCCTTGCCTGGCTATTTTAAAGCCTGCTTTTTCAAAAACTTTCACTGCTCGTTGATGATTTATGCCGGGTAATTTAGGCATTAGAGTTAATTTACTTCAACATATCGGGATTCTTTATCTTGACTTAACTCTTCAACGGTTTCCAGATATGCCTGTATGGCATCTTTAATATTCTCTAAAGCTTCTTCTTCAGTATTTCCCTGGGACCAGCATCCGGGAAGACCAGGAACCCAGATAGAATATCCTTCATCACCTTTTTTGAGATTTACCTTGTATGTCATATATACCTCTGGTTTGGTTCATTACTTCATACAATTAAAATTAGGCTAAAATCCTTGCAACGTAAAGTACCAGCTTTGTTATGGTTTTTCTCAAACCATTTGTGTAAATCGGATTGGGTGGGGAAGAAGAGTGGGGACATATAGATGACTAATTTCTTGTCTCAATAAGTTTAATTGAACGATTCAGCTGCAAGAGAAGAATCGCTTGAATACCTTTGGGCGAGAGGAAAAATTGATTGTCAACCTTCACTAAATATTCTAATTCGCAAGCATAATTTGAAAAAATGTAAGTAGCTGTCTCTCTTGCTCTTGGCATTCTCCAAGTTTCAGTCTTTGCGACTGATTTTACAAAATAATCTTTTAAAGAATCTTTAGGCACTGGATATGATGTTTTAGAAAGGACAAAAACACTTTCAATCAATGAATAGATTGTATAAGTAATAGGGGAATAAAAAGGGTTTTCATTAATGAAATTAGAGATTAAATCAATTTGATGTTGATTCAATCTATCATCGAGGATTTGATCCCCCAATTCAACAAAAGAATTCCCTGAATCGGTTAAGAAGAAATTTGCTTTGAATTTTGAAACTAGGTTAAGGTGTTGTGCAACAGATATTTTATTCCTGATCGTTTTTTCTGATTTCATTTCAAGTTTGCAGATTTCTTTAATGCTTAAACCTTGGGCAAGATAATTAAGAGAATTTTTAATTAACCCCAATCTCACAACACCAAAATCTCCCGACTGAATTTTTAAAAAGGTTGAAAGCTCTTTGAAGTTCTCATAATATCTTGAAAGAATACCTTCTGGTTTGTAAACTAACAATTCGATATTGTTTTCTTTGCAAGATTTATAGTCCGATTCTCTACATCCTACTACAAGAATTATTTTTTTGATCTTTGACCGAGCTATTTTATTCTTATTTTGGAGATCAATTAAATCCTTTTCGTAATTATTGATTTGGGTAATAATATCTTTATAAAATGGGACAATCTTTAGCTCAATCAACAAGATTTCATCTTTGCATAGATAAAGCAAGTCCAGCTTACCCGAACTAACTATTTTTTGTCTATCAATAATGCTTAAATCAGAAACATTTACAGAAAGAACTTCTGATAGAATGGATTTATCAGCAGCTAAAATATCTTCAATTACTCTTTCTGATAGATAACTATTCATTGATAAAAGGATAAAATTTTTGCTCAGGACAAAGTTTTAATCTTGACACAATCCATTCGGAAATTTCATCTCTAACTTCACCAATCATTTCGATATCCCATTCAATTTCTTTATAAGTAGGATTAAGCGTCCGTATCATATCAAAAATAGTGTTATCTACAAAATCCTGTCTCTTAATTTCTTCATCGGTAAGTTCGTTCATAAAGAATCCCTTTTAAAAATATTTTTTGATAAAAAATTATTAGCTTGAAAACTAACTACTTTTCGGCTTAAGTTATTGGCAGTCTCTAACTTATCTGCAAATCGATCATAAAGTTTTTCTCGTTCCGAAGGAAATATTTCAACAGGGTGATTCATAATCTAATTTAATACTTTGATTTTTATTTATCCACAATGAATAAATAGACTTCTTGAACTTGCACTTGAACCCGACTTTCGCTGAAACTTCGTCGGGGCAAGCTTTTCCTCATCCCATCAGCACGCAAATACCAACATTGTTTACAATGTCATCAACACTGCAGCCGCGGCTTAGATCAAAGAAAGGCTTTTTCAATCCCTGTACAAGCGGACCAATTGCTTCAGCTTTGCCCCAACGCTGTGCAAGTTTATATGCAATGTTACCTGAATCGAGATTTGGAAAGATTAGAACATTAGCTCTTCCAGCCACTTCACTGCCGGGAGCTTTTCTTATTCCAACAGAATCAACCACTGCTGTATCGAATTGTAATTCGCCGTCAACTTTAAGATCAGGTCTTCTTTCTTTAACAAGCTTAGTAGCTTCAATTACTTTGTCAACAGTTTCGTGCTCTGCACTACCTTTTGTCGAGAAGGAAAGCATCGCAATATAAGGTTCTTCATCTGTGAGCTTTTTGTGGTTGCCTGCAGCAGAAATTGCAATATCGGCAAGCTGTTTTGCATCGGGATCCGGTACTACTCCGCAATCGGAAAATGTATAAGTTTTTTCCGGCTTTACCATTAGGAAGTAGCTCGATACAATTGAAATACCATCTGCAACGCCTATACATTGTATTCCTGCTCTTAAAACATCTGCCGTAGCAGCAAGAGACCCCGCAACACTTCCCTCTGCCATTCCTTCTTTAACCATCATTGCAGCAAAAAAGAGATCACGTTTTACTGTTTCTCTTGCCTGTTCGATTGTAATTCCTTTTTTCTTCCTGAGATTATAATAAATATTTGTAAAGTCGCTAAGCTTATCTGATTTTTCCTGGTCGATTATTCTTACCCCTGTAAGATCGACTCCGAGTTTTTCGGCATCACTTCTTACTTTTTCTTCGTCCCCCAATGTGATAATTGAAGCGACATTATTTTTTGTAAGAACTTCCGCTGCTTTCAATACTCTTTCATCGGAAGATTCAGGCAGAAGAATTGTTTTTCTTTTCTTTGAAGCTTTATCAAGTATGCTCTGTAAGAATTCCATTTCGTATCTCCATATTTCTAAAAACTCTTATTTAAATTACAAAAAAGTGGAGTTACATTGATTTATCTTATTGAAAAATATTTTCGAAAATCACTTCTTTTCTTTACATTCTTCATGATTTATATTATGCTGAATAAGTTGATTTTCAGTGCTAAAGCCGATAAATTCACTATCTTGATTTTGATATGATAGCCGATAACATTAAGCTTGTTCGTGAAAAAATTGAATCGAAATGTGCAGAAATCGGGCGAAATTCTAAGGAAATAAAACTTATTGCTGTTTCTAAAAATTTTGGTCCCGATGATATTACAGCAGCATTTGATAGTGGTATTACAGACTTTGGTGAGAATAAAGCCCAGGAGTTGAATTCTAAATTTGAAGTGCTGGGAAATAAAATGACCTGGCATTTTATCGGTCATCTTCAGAAGAATAAAGTAAAGTTTGCAATCAGGTCCGCTGAATATATTCACTCTGTAGATTCCTTGTCCCTTGCAGATGAAATCAACAAAAAAGCTGAGCAAATAAATAAAGTTCAGAAAATTCTTTTGCAGGTTAAAACATCGGACGAAGAAACAAAAAGCGGGGTAGAGAATGAAGATGAAATATTTAGTTTAGTTGATAGCAGTAACAGGTTGAAAAATATTGAACTGATCGGTTTGATGACGATTGCACCTTTTACAGATAATGAAGAAGAAATTAGAAAAAGTTTCAGATATTTGCGTAAATTGAGAGACGACCTGAATACAAAGGGATTTAAAAATATAAATGAGCTTTCAATGGGAATGACTTCTGATTTTGAAATTGCTATTGAAGAAGGTGCAACGATGTTAAGAATCGGTTCGGCAATTTTTGGGCAGAGAGATTATTCTAAAAACTAAAAAGATAAATGAAACTCTCCTCTGAAAATATTAAAAAGCAGGAATTCAAAAATTCTTTTAGAGGATTTCATAGGGAAGAAGTCCGGGCTTTTCTGGAAAAGATTGCAGCCGATGTTGACGAACTTCAAAATGAGAATGATTCGTTAAAGAAAGAACTTGAAACTATTAATGAACAGCTTGCGGAATTCAGGAAAATTGAAAAGAATATACAGGATACACTTACAAAGGCTCAGGAATCGTCTGCAAAATCTATCGACTCTGCAAAGAAGCAGATAAACCTGATGATCCAGGAAGCGGAACTAAAAGCACAGCAGATTCTCGAGAAAGCAAGAGAGAATGCAAATGAAGTCAGGAATTCTGTCATTCAGCTAAGAGAGGAAAGAACGCTTATAGTTGCCAAGCTAAAAGCAATTATTAATTCCCAGGCTCAACTTCTTGAAATGAAAGTTGAACAAAATGTACAGGAGAAAGAACCTGCTAAAGCAGCCAAAAAAATCAGCAAGGTTGATATTGATCCAAACGATATAGCGGATAAATTATAATTATGGAAAATCTTTTAAAAAAAATCGAAGAAACTTTAGAAGTTATAAGGAAAGTAACAAAGGATAATTATCCTGTCGGGATTATTCTTGGTACCGGTCTCGGCGGACTTGTAAAGGAAATTAATATTGAGCATGAAATCGATTATGCAAATCTTCCTCATTTCTCTTTGTCAACCGTGGAATCTCACAAAGGAAAATTAATTTTCGGATCAATAGGGAATAAAAAAGTTGTTGCAATGCAGGGAAGATTTCATTATTACGAAGGATACACGATGCAGCAAATTGTTTATCCTGTCAGAGTAATGAAGTTCCTCGGAGTCGAAACTCTTCTTGTTTCCAATGCATGCGGTGGAATGAATCCGCAATACAGAAGAGGGGATATTATGATTATGGTTGATCATATAAATCTTCTTGGAGATAATCCTCTTATAGGAAAAAATTATGAAGAGCTTGGTCCCAGATTTCCCGATATGAGTGAAGCTTACAGTAATGAGCTGATTAGTCTTGCAGAAGAAGTGGCTCTTGATAATAAGATTAAAATTCAAAAAGGAGTTTACGTTGCTGTTCCCGGTCCTAATCTTGAAACAAGAGCCGAGTACAGGTTTTTAAGAAACACCGGCGCCGATGTTGTCGGTATGTCGACAATTCCCGAGAACATTGCCGCAAATCATATGGGAATGAAAGTGCTCGGCTTCAGCATTATAACGGATGAATGTTTTCCCGAATCGTTAAAGCCTGTTAATGTTGAAGAGATTATAGCGGCTGCAATGGCAGCCGAACCTAAAATGACATTGATTATGAAGGAAGTAATAAAGAGGCTATAAATGTTTAAGAGAAAATTCTATAATTATATTTTCCTTCTTTTGCTCGGTATCCTGATGTTCGCATCGAATTTCATGAACACGAAGCTTTTTAATTTTGGCGACCATAATTTTACCGTTTGGTTTGTTCTTTCTGTTCTCTGTTTTGCACTCGGCTGGTACATAAATAAAAGTCTCGGCTGGAGAACCGGTGGCAAAATAGTTTTCTCGCTCATTATTGCCGCTACCATTATCGGTATTATGATAATAACTTTTTTCAGAGACTATTTTTCTGCGAATGAACTTTTAACGGAGAATCTTATTCTCTATAGTTTAAGAAACGTAACTCTCGGTGCAATGGCTTTCTTTGGTATGGCAATCTCTGAAGTATTAACTCTTGAGAAGGAAATAGCTGTTATCAAAGAAAAGCTCGCGGTATATGAGAGCGAATTAAAGGATGCAAAGAAAGAAGCCGAGCTTGATATAAGAGAAGCGAAGATTGAAGCAAAAAAGATAATCAATGATGCTGAAATAACCGCAAAAGAGATAATGC
>MGZZ01000006.1:92-8739 GCA_001802795.1 Ignavibacteria bacterium GWC2_36_12
TAATTTCTGCTGGCATCCGAGCCTTTCTGTTTCAGGTAACTGCAGAATATGCCTTGTTGAAATTGAAAAAATGCCCAAGCTCGCTATTGCCTGCGCAACTCTTGCAGCAGATGGAATGGTTGTACATACATCATCACAAAAAGCACTTGCAGCCAGAAATGCAGTAATGGAATTTCTGCTTATCAATCATCCTCTCGATTGTCCTATATGTGATGAAGCAGGTGAATGTAAATTGCAGGATTACGCTTATGCCCACAGTACCGGTGAAAGCAGATTTACAGAGGAGAAGGTTCATAAAGATAAAAGAGTTTCATTAGGTACATATGTAATGTTCGATGCTGAAAGATGTATTTCCTGTTCCCGTTGTATAAGATTTTGCGATGAGATCGCTAAAGATCCGGAACTTACTTTTATTCAACGTGGCGACAGAGTTACAATCGTTACTTATCCCGGTGAGGAAATGGATAATCCTTATTCACTTAATACAACAGACATTTGTCCTGTCGGTGCTCTAACAAGCAAGGACTTCCGGTTCAGGGCAAGAGTATGGGATATGTCTTCCACTAAATCTGTTTGTAACGGCTGCGCCCGTGGATGTAATATGGATATCTGGGTAAGAAATAATGAAGTGCTCAGGCTTACTCCGAGATTTAATGAAGAAGTGAACAGCTACTGGATGTGTGATCACGGAAGAGTAAATACTTATAAATTTATTAATGCTGAAGACAGGGTTAATGGTCCTCATCTTAGAAATGACGGGGTCTTAACTAAAGTTACCTGGAATGAAGCTATAGAAAAAACTGTTTCGGAATTAAAATTATACAATAAAAATGAAATTGCATTTATAGGTTCTGCATATTCCACTGTTGAAGATAATTATGTCTTTGCCCGCTTTGCTAAGTCTGTTTTTAATTCAAACAATATTGATTTCATCCGTTACGAAGATCCTTCATTTGGCGATGAGATACTCAGGAAAAATGATATTACTCCAAATTCACTTGGAACTGAATTAGTCGGAATTACGCCCGGTAAAAATGGATTGAACATTGAAGGTATTATCAGCGGGATAAAAGATGGTCACATTAAGGCTTTATATATTATTGAAGATGATATTGTAAATGCAAAACCAGGATTGGAAGATGTTCTTGCAAAATTAGATCTATTAATTGTGCACGCAACTAATTTTAATAAAACAGCATCTTTAGCCGATATAGTTTTTCCTGCCTCAACTTATGCTGAAAAGAATGGAACATTAGTAAATTTCCAGGGAATGGTACAGAGAATCCGTCCAGCAGTTGAAACTGAAGAGCTTGACAGAGCAATTGATGGAATGTCTATGAGCAGGCTCGACAAATTCGGAACAAAATTCGACAGGTGGGCAAAAAAGAACAGGCATGATGCACGTTCAACTTGGAAAATAATTTCTTTAATATCATCGGCGATGGGCGAAAAACTCAAATACAACATGGCTGAAGAAGTTTTTAGTGACATTGCTAAATCAATCGATGCGTTCAAAGAACTCGATTACGATGTAATTGGAGAACTTGGTGCTAAGCTGAAAATAGAAGTGATAGAAACTGCAGTATAGTTTTCGGAGATATTAATGACTATTTGGGAAATATTAGGTTTTGCATTATTAAAGATTTTAGTAATTGTATCTATAATGCTTCTTACTGTTTCTTATCTTGTTTACTTTGAAAGAAGAATTAGTGCATGGGCTCAAAACAGGCTCGGTCCTAACCGTGTCGGCTGGGAAGGAATTCTTCAGCCATTTGCAGATGTACTTAAGTTATTGCTTAAAGAAGACATCGTTCCGTACCAGGCTAACAAAACTATACATACTCTCGCCCCTATAATAGCGTTGTTCGTTGCGTTTACTACTTATGCTGTAATTCCGTTTGGACCAACGATAAATGTTTTTGATTATTCAATTCCGCTTGTTGTTGCAGATGTTAATATCGGTATTCTTTATGTACTTGCTTTAACATCTCTCGGGGTTTACGCAGTTACTTTTGCGGGATGGTCTTCCGGCAGCAAGTATTCGCTTCTTGGTGGAATCAGGTCTTCTGCTCAAATGATTTCTTACGAAATCTCGATGGGTTTTTCAATTGGAGGTGTTCTTCTTTTAGCTGAATCTCTTAGACCACTTACAATTGTAGAAACGCAGGGGCAATGGCTCTGGAACGCATGGATACAGCCTATTGGCTTTATAACGTTTGTCGTTTCTGCTTTTGCCGAAACAAACAGGCTTCCTTTCGATTTGCCTGAAGCTGAGCCGGAGCTTGTAGGAGGATTTCATACAGAATACAGCAGTATGAAGTTTGCCGGGTTCTTTTTAGCCGAATATGCAAATATGATAGTTGCAAGTGGTCTTATTGTAACATTGTACCTCGGCGGTTACAATATTCCTTTCATTAATATTGAAACGCTTGGTTTACCGGCATGGTTGCCAGTGTTAATCTATATAAGTGCATTTTTATTTAAGATGGCGGCTTTGCTGTTTTTCTTTATTTGGGTAAGATGGAGTATACCTCGGTTCAGGTACGACCAGCTAATGAGTCTCGGCTGGAAGGTTATGTTTCCTCTTTCATTGATAAATATTATTTGGGTTGCAGCTTTAATAATGATTTTTAACTTGTAAAAATCGTACTCATACTCTTAATCATAATCATAATCTTAATCGATTACGAATAAGATTACGAGTAGGATTAAGAAGCTAAAGGAAAATTTGATGTCAGTTAAGAGAAGAGAAAAAGATCTTACACTTTTAGAAAAGATATATATCCCGGAAATAGTTAAAGGCTTATCATTAACATTAAAAAGTATGTTTAAGCCTAAATTCACTTTAAAATACCCGGAGGAAAAATTCATTCCGCCGGCATCTTACAGGGGTAGACCGGTGCTTGTTCAGGAAAAAGATGGACACGAAAGATGTGTAGCCTGCGGTTTATGCTCAAGAGTTTGTCCGTCTTTGGCAATCGAAGTTCAGGCTGCCGAAACAGAACTTGAGAAAGAAAGATACCCGGAAAAGTTTGAAATAAATATGATTCGCTGCATTTTCTGCGGCTTTTGCGAAGAAGTTTGCCCTGAAGAAGCAATTGTTATGAGCAAAGACTACGAGATGGCTTTCACAAACAGGGAAGAAGCTATTTACGGTAAGGATAAACTTCTTGTTCCAGTCGAACAGCTTCAGGATAGAATAGATTTCTTGAGGAAGTATAAATAAGAATACTGATTTGAAGTATTCGAAGATAGTTTATATCTTCTATGCGCTATGTTTAGAAACGCAATCATATTATTTGCTTTTTTGTTTGTTTTAGAAGCTTTTGCCCAGGAAAAAGAGTCTAACTACTATTTAGTCTGCCCCAGGTTTACCCCTTACGGTTCCTCGTTTGATGTTTCTTTAACTATTACAAACACGTTTCCTGAAGCTGACAGATTTGAACTTCTTGTCCTTCCGGGAAATGCCATATCATTAAACAAAGCTGAATATAAGTCTGTCTATGAATTTGCTAAGTTAAGCTTGCTTGATGCCGATATTGAGGATTATCAGGGAGAAGCATCTTACATAACGGTAAATCTTAATGATAGTTCACGTTCTGGCGGAACCGTATCTCAAATCATTATGAATTTCAAAGCGGAACAAACCAATACTTCCGGGATTAAGTTCAGGGGAGCCTTTAAGAAAGGCGATACTGTTTTAGCTTATCTGAATTCTCCAAAAGATATGACTGATGAAAATTTTATTGACGTTGATGTTGAATTTTATAAGCCTCAAAAAGTCGCGGATAAAAACATACTTTTTAATGAAGACTCCTTTTTAAAAATTGATATTGACAAAAAATTCAGCAACAATCTTTTAATCGAGTTCTGGATTAAGCTGAATGATGCCGGGATTGATTTTCTTAAAATATACAGAAATAGTTATTCGCAGCCCGACTTCACTCTTTCTACTAATAAATTTCAGATGTTTAACGTTTCATCGAATGTACAGGCTCAGACATTTCTTAAGCCTTATTTTAACGGTAAGAAATCGTGGTATCATATCATAATACTAACATCAAAAAAAGACGAGTCGATTTATTTTTACTGCAATAATACTTTGGTTGCAAAAAACAATCTCCCCGATTTTTTTGAGCCGGATAATGTAAACCTGGTTTTTGCTAATACAAATACAGGTAAATCTTTTCTTATTGATCTTTTACGTATAGAGGATTTTAATAACACGCTTGGTTTCTCATTTGCAAACATGCATTCAATAAGTTTCAGTTCCGACAGCTCATCTCTTGTTGCACAGTATAAATTTGATTCGCCCGATGAATTTCTTATAGAGAATGAAAATATTAAACTTGAAACTTCAAACTTAAAATTTGTTAAATCCGATGCCCCGCTTTTTGCAAGGTCGCCGGAATTAAATATCAACTTGCTCGGCAGTTCTTATGAACTCGAATGGAAAGGTGGAGACTATAAGCAGGCTGCGTATTATATTCTTGAGAAATCTTCAGACAGTAAACCTTATACTCCGGTTTTTACAGTCCAGGCTGATAATACACAGGAGAAAACTTATTCTTTTATCGATGCTGTTGATGAATCATCCGAAATTGTATATTACAGGATAAAGCAGCAAAACAACGATGGCTCGATTATATATTCGTCTCTTGTGAAAGTGGGACAGGGAGAATCGCAGCCTTTTACTTTAGGACAGAATTATCCGAATCCGTTTAATCCCAAAACAAGTATAGATATAGAAGTAATTGAAGATTCTGAAATAGAGATTACTATTTACAGCCTTGAGGGAAGAGAAATAGCTAAACTATTTAAAGGTTCTCTTACCAAAGGTTTACACAAATTTTCTTTTGATGGCGAAGGGCTTCCTTCCGGAGTTTACTTGTTTAAAGTTGAAGCTCCAAACTTTACTCAAACAAAGAAGATGATTTTGACGAAGTGAAAGTTTTTGCTTAATGTTCTTCCTTTATTATAGCAAGGGGTCTTATTTAATTTCGTCAAAAACCAATTTGAATTTTTCTGGATGTTTTTTTGCCTCTAGGATTTTTGTCCCCGGATAATTTTTTTTAGCAACTCCAATAATTTCATCTTTATCCTGTTGTTGAATATAGCACCCTAAAATTATTTCTTTAACAATTCTTTTCTTTACTAACTTTAATTTAGTATTTGCGCCATCATACAAAATGATTCTTACCTCTTTTTCATAAGCCCAGTCCGAAGATTTCGTGGTTATGGGAGTAATAATATATTCCTCGCCTGTGATATTCTTATGAGGGATGATAATTGGATAGCTATCACTGTAATTAATATTACGTTTGTCAGCTATCATTCCAATTACTTTAAAGGAATTAATCACAAAGTCATATAATTCTTCCTCATCATAACCTATGCAAAACCCGTGATGTGAGTCTGCGTAGTGTGACCATAACAGAATATTATCATTAACTCTGGAGAGAGAAAAAATGCCGTATCTCAATAACATTTTCAATTTTTTTTCGGCATTTTGCAAATAATTATTTCCAGATAAAAGATTCATCCCCATCCATTTTTTTACTTCTTGATTAACTCTTCTAGCACTAAAATATGGGTTATCGTGCCTAATCAAATCACGGTACTTCTCAGTTTTCTGTTGTTTAATGAGCAAGTCATATCGAGGTACTATTAAGCAATCAAATGGATCATTAAATTGAGTTGGCGATGCAAAATATAACATCCCCTCTGTTAAATTTTCTTTATGAAATGGAATTTTCCAATCGCGAAATTTATAAACTATGTTCCCCATTAATCATTTCCTACAAGTAAAAGTTCTTTTTCATTTTCTTGTTCCCTAAAATTCTGGTATTAATATAATCTTTTTCTTCTTTTTAATTAAGAAAAAAACTATTTTAAGCTAAGTTTATGTGAAGAAATGGGAAATAATATGCGGGTTTTTCTTTCTGGTCTTAAAATCAATCATTTATAAAAATGCTTTCAAAAGTTTACTCCAGTTCGACTTATGGAATTGATGCTTATTTAGTTGAGGTAGAAGTTCATGTTGAAAAGCAGGTTCCCGGTTTTATTATTGTCGGCTTGCCCGATAATGCCGTAAAGGAAAGCAGGGAAAGAGTAACATCTGCAATTAAAAACAGCGGGTTTGAATTTCCTAAGAAAAAGATAACTGTAAATCTCGCTCCTGCAGATATTAAAAAGGAAGGAAGTGCATTCGATTTACCGGTTGCAATTGGAATTCTTTCAGCAATAGAAGAAGTTGAAGAAAGTATGCTGAAAGATTCTGTTTTGCTTGGCGAACTTTCGTTAGATGGAAATCTTCGTCCGGTAAAAGGTGCATTGCCGATTTCTGTTGAAGCAAGAAAAAGAGAAATTAAAAGAATTATACTCCCGAAGGATTCCGCTAAAGAAGCATCCATTGTTGATGGAATTGAAGTTTACGGAATGGAAACTCTTTCGGAAGTCGTGAAGTTCCTTAATGGAAGTCTTAGCAAAGAACCTGAGAAGACAGACAAGAATGAAATTTTCTCACAGATAAATCTGTATCAATTAGATTTCTCGGATGTTAAAGGTCAGGAGAATGTTAAGCGCGCACTTGAAGTTGCAGCAGCAGGAGGACATAATATTTTGATGATCGGACCTCCCGGTTCCGGGAAGACAATGCTTGCTAAAAGATTGCCGTCAATCCTGCCACCGTTAACATTTGAAGAAGCTCTTGAAACAACAAAGATACATTCCATAGCCGGAATCTTATCTAAGGAAAAAGCGCTTATCACGGAAAGACCTTTCAGAAATCCGCATCATACGATTTCCGATGCGGCTTTAGTCGGTGGAGGTTCTTTTCCAAAGCCGGGTGAAGTTTCATTTGCTCATTATGGCGTTCTTTTTCTTGATGAATTGCCTGAATTCAAGAAAAATGTATTGGAAGTTTTAAGACAGCCGCTCGAAGATTCAAAAGTTACTGTTAGCCGGTCAAAGCTTTCATTAGAGTTTCCTGCTAATTTTATGCTTGCAGCAGCTATGAATCCCTGTCCCTGCGGTTATTTTACTGATCCAAATAAAGAGTGTACTTGTTCTCCCCCGTTAATTCAAAGATATATGGCAAAAATATCGGGTCCTTTATTAGATAGAATTGATATTCATATTGAAGTTCCTGCCGTTAAGTATAAAGAATTATCATCTGACACAAAAAGTGAAAATTCTGTCAGCATAAGAGAAAGAGTGATTACAGCGAGAAAAGTTCAGCTTAACAGGTTAGCGGGTATGAAAAATATCTACTGTAACGGGGATATGACCACTAAAGAAATCAGGCAATTTTGCAGTCTTGATTCATCCGGTGCAGAATTATTAAAAATGGCGATGACAAAACTCGGTCTTTCAGCCAGAGCTTATGACAGGATACTAAAAGTAAGCCGAACAATTGCAGATTTGGAACATTCTAACAATATTTTACCTCAACACTTAAGTGAAGCGATTCAGTATAGAAGTTTGGATAGGGAATTGTGGAACCACTAAATAATCATTGTTGATTCGTTTACCCCGCGGTACCTAATATTTGCATTTTTTCGTAAATAGGAATATATTTACTGTTCGTTTTTAAAACGGGCGGACGCCGGAGTTGGAGAGCCGGGGCGGACTGTAAATCCGTTGGCTTACGCCTTTGGGGGTTCGAATCCCTCGCCGCCCACGGAATTCTGAACGGCGATGAAAATAGAAAAGGGAATAAAATATTTTTTAATTGGTTCCCTTATTTTTTTGTTCTTTTCAAAATTGTTTGCAACAGTGCGGGAGTAACTCAGTTGGCTAGAGTCACAGCCTTCCAAGCTGTTGGTCGCGGGTTCGAGTCCCGTCTCCCGCTCCAAAAAGCTCGAACCAACTAACTAAGATACTGCTGATGTAGCTCAGTTGGTAGAGCACTTCCTTGGTAAGGAAGAGGTCACCGGTTCAATCCCGGTCATCAGCTCAAAGAGATTAAGATTTTTTGTTAGGATATCTTTTTTAAGCAAGCTGATAGACCAATTGCAGAAGACATATTTTTAAGCTAAGCAGTTGGTAGAGCATCCCGCTAAGCGGGAAGGTCACCGGCCTGCCTGCCGGTAGGCAGGTTCAATCCCGGTCATCAGCTCAAAACTAATGAGAAAATAAAATGAGAGAAATTATAACTTTAGAATGCACAGTCTGTAAAAGACGAAACTATACTACTACTAAAAACAAGCGGCTTCACTCCGGAAGGGTAGAATTTAAGAAGTACTGCCGCTGGGATAAAAAACATACAATACATAAAGAGACTAAGTAATTGCTAATTACGTCAGTAGCTCAATTGGCTAGAGCAGCGGTCTCCAAAACCGCAGGTTGGGGGTTCGAGTCCCTCCTGACGTGCGGAGTTTTTATAGAAAGTAATGGTCTTCTGAAATGAAAGAAAAAATAATCGGTTTCTTTGATGATGTTGTCAAGGAGATGAAGAAAGTAACCTGGCCAACAAAAGCCGAACTGAAGGAATCAACAACTGTTGTTATTGTTGTGTGTCTCGTAATAGCTGCCTTTACTTATGTAATAGATATGATAATAAACCAGGTATTAAAAGGAATATTTTAGGTTAGGAAAGTATGGAATCTAAATGGTATGTCGTGAGAACTTTTTCAGGGCATGAGAA
>MGZZ01000007.1:0-7186 GCA_001802795.1 Ignavibacteria bacterium GWC2_36_12
TGCAGGATTGGAAGCTGCAAATTTTCAAACCGAAGATGCAATGATATACGGAACAATAACTGCTCTTGCATTTCAGTACTATGTTGAAATAGAGGATGGCTTTGGAAGTAACTGGGGATTCAGCCCCGGAGATGCTATTTCTAATACACTCGGAGCAGGCTATGCACTGGCTCAATTCTATTTCCCTTATCTTCAGAATTTTCAATTTAAGTACAGTTATTTTCCTTCCGCAAAGATGAGAAACGGCGAACATAAAGGAAATATCTTCGATGATTATGAAGGACAAAGACATTGGTTGTCGTTCAATATGAAGAATCTTCTTCCTGATGACATCTCGAATATCTGGCCTGCTTTTTTAAATCTTGCGGTCGGGATGGGTTCAAAGGATTTAGATGGTATCGGGGGCGGAAGAAGCGAAATCTTTATAGCCCTGGATTTTAATGTTCTCGAACTTCCTTTGCATGGAAAAGTGGGTAACTTCGTTAAAAACACTTTAAACTATTTTCATTTACCAATGCCGGCACTCAGGGTATCTCCCGACTCGGCTTTTTTTGTCTTTCTTTTTTGATGGAGAATTTTTGAAATACAGCATTATAATCCCGACTCTTAACGAGGAAAAGCTGCTTCCCAATCTTCTTGAGCAACTAAATAAATCGTCGGTTAAAGAAAAGTATGATTTTGAAATAATAATTTCGGATGGCGGCAGCAGCGATAAAACCGTTGAGATAGCCCGTACTTATTCCGATATTGTTAAAGTTTATGTTGATAAAGAAAAGCAAAATATTGCAAAGGGAAGAAATGAGGGCTTTCGCTTTTCAAAAGGGGAGATTCTAATTTTTCTGAATGCCGATGTGCTTTTGGAAGATGCAGAAAAATTCTTTGCTTATATTGAAAAACATTTTGTTAATTCTGGTTACGCAGCAATGACATGCAAAGTAAAAGTATTCAAAGATGAAGAAAAACTTTCTGATATGATTTTTCACTCGTTATATAATAGTTATTTTTACATGTTGAACTTAACCGGTGTTGGTATGGGAAGAGGTGAATGCCAGGTTATTAAAAGAAAATATTTTGAGCTTGTCGAAGGGAATAATATAAATCTCGATGCAGGAGAAGATTTTGATCTTTTTAAAAGAATAAGAAAGCATGGCAATATCTTGTTTGCAAACAATCTTTGTATTTATGAATCACCGCGCAGGTACAGGAAGTTAGGATATAGCGGTGTAACCTGGTCGTGGATAAAAAATTCAATTTCAATTATTTTTAGGAATAGATCACTTTCTAAAGAATGGGAACAGGTTAGGTAAGATGGAAGATGGAAAATGGCAGACGTCAGATGTAGTTTAACAATAAATGACTGCGAAGCGAATGACCATTGAATGACTAATGACAATTGAATGACCAATGACCATTGAATGACTAATGACCATTAACCAATGTCTAATTAACAATTATGAATATGCTAAAAAAAATTTTACTTCTTTTCACCATTACACCTTCAATTCTTTTATCACAAGCAGAATATGTGAGTTCTGAGAATCCTGTATACAATTTTCTAAACAGGATGGAGACACTTCAGATTATCCAAAACTATAACCCTTTCGAACAACCAAAAACGAGGAGAGAAATTGGGGATTATTTGAAAGATGTAATTGCTCACGAACAGCAGCTCGATATGGTAGATCAGAAAATACTTGGAGATCTTGAAATTGAATTTGAGTATGAAATTTACGGAACTTTAAAATCATCGGAATCACTCATTGGAGATGGTTCATACTATCCATTCAACCAGAATGAAAGATATTTATACTTTTACGATGAACCGCAGAAAGCAAATCTTTTTATAAACCTGATTTTTGATGGAGAATTAATTTTTAGAAATAACTCCGGCTTAAATGAAAACTCTTCTACTACATTAGGTTTATTGGGCGGTGAAATCAGGGGTACTTTTTTGCAGAAGTTCGGATTTTTTATGAGAGGCTACCAGGGACAGGTTTTTGGCAACAGGCAAACAGCAAGATTAAAAAAAGAAGTTTTAAATAATTACAAATATAATCTTGAACCCGACGAGGGTTTCTTTGATGAAACATCCGGGTATATGTCCGCAGATTTCGATTTAATTAAATTAAAACTGGGAAGAGACAGGTTAAAAATTGGTCACGGGATAATCAGACCTTTATTAAACGATAACTCACCCATGTTTGACTATTTATCACTTAACCTGAGATATAAATTTTTTAGCTTCTCTTATTTTCATGGGAAGATCCTGGGAGATATATTTTTTGATGCTGACAGTATTACAGACGGATCAAATATTGTAACTGAAAAATATATAGGATATCACAGATTAGCTTTTGATATTTCGCCGGATGTTAGTTTCGGGCTTGGTGAGATAATTATTTATGGCGAGAGGGGAATCGATCTTTCTTATCTTAATCCTTTTGCTTTTTATAAATCCGTCGAGCATTCAAACCAGGATCGTGACAATTCGATACTTTTCTTCGATTTAAATACAAAACCGTTAAAGGGATTAAAAGTTTTCGGCACGCTGCTTTTGGATGATATATCTTTCGGTAAAATAGGAACGGGATGGTGGGGCAATCAAACATTAATTCACACGGGAATATATTCTGCTAATCTTTATGAAATTGCCCCAATAGATTTAAACATCGAGTATTTAAGAGTTGAACCATATACATTCACTCACAGGCTTTCGAGAAACAGTTATACACATTTTAATTATAACCCCGGAGTGAATATACAACCCAATAGTGAATTGTTTTTTACTCAAATAAATTATAGGTTTAATCACAGGTTGAGTTTTGCAACATCTTACAGTTATACAAATCATGGAGCGAACCCGCTGAATCCTGACGGCAGTATTAATGTAAATGTTGGCGGTAATATAAACTTTGGTCACAGGCTCAGTGATTCGGAATCAGTTAAATTTTTAGATGGTGATATGGAATATATTAGAGAATTTTCGGCTTCGTTTTTGTATGAGCCGTTTAATCAGATGTTTTTGATATTTAAACTAATTCACATGAATAACTCGTTGCAAAATTCTGTTCAACAAAAAGAAACACAGATATTTTTAACAGCGTCCGTTAGAATTTAATTCCAACAGGAGTATGAAATGTTTAACAAATTCAGGTTTTCTCTTTTTGCAGTTGTTTTAACGATAGGAATAGTTTTAGGAACGCAGATAGGGAAAATTTTCCCGGGTGATAATCTCAGAGACAGCATCATTAAATTTAATGATGTTCTCACTTTAACGGAAAAATATTATGTCGAAGAAGTCGACACCCAGGCGCTGGTTGAAGCGGCAATTAATGGAATGCTTAATAAGCTCGATCCTCATTCAATTTATATCCCTGCCAAACAATTAGAATCGGTTGAAGAAAGTTTTAGAGGAGATTTTGAAGGGATAGGCATTGAATTCCAGGTTGTTAATGATACACTAACTGTAGTATCACCAATAAGCGGAGGTCCGAGCGAAGCTTTGGGAATTCAATCCGGTGACAGGATAATTAAAATCGATGGTAAAGATGCTTTGGGTTTATCCAATGAAGATGTAAGAGGAAAACTCCGTGGCAAAAAAGGAACCAAGGTTAATGTTTCAATATTCAGAAATGGTGTGAAAGATCTTATTGAATATGAAATTGTTAGGGATAAGATTCCGCTTTATTCTGTTGACACACATTTTATGATGGATAATAAAACCGGATATGTAACTGTATCGAGGTTTTCCGAAACGACATATAATGAATTATCTGAAGCTCTTAATGACCTGAAAAAAAGCGGGATGCAGCAGCTAATTGTTGACTTAAGAGGTAATCCCGGAGGATATTTGAACCAGGCATTCCAGATAGCAGATATTTTTATTGATGGAGAGAAGAAGATTGTTTATACAAAAGGGAGAAGATCTGAATTTAATGAAGAATATTTTGCTTCAAAGTCTTCACCTTTTGAAAAGATTCCATTAATTATTCTTATAAATGAAGGGAGTGCATCTGCAAGTGAAATAGTAGCCGGTGCTGTACAGGATTGGGATAGGGGATTAATTGTCGGTGAAACCACATTCGGGAAAGGACTCGTTCAGAGGCAATTCGATCTTCCAGATAATTCTGCCATCAGGTTAACTATTTCGGAATATTATACCCCTTCCGGCAGATTAATTCAAAGAGACTATAAAGAAAAGAAAAATAAAGATGAATATTATTCCGAAGTAAATGAACGGGAAGAGCAGGAAGGTGATAATATTAATCATGAAGCAGAAACCGATTCCACGAAACCTGTTTATAAAACAAGCGGGGGAAGAATTGTTTATGGCGGAGGAGGAATTTCTCCCGATTATATTATCAAATCGGGTAAGATAACAGAGTACACGACTAATCTTTTAAGAAATAATATCTTTTATCAATTCGTTCTTTCCTATCTCGATCAGAATTCTGAAACAACTAAAAAAGAGTATGGGAATGATTTACAAAAATTTAATAATGAGTTCGAAATAAATGATAAGCTGGAAAAAAGCTTCATCACATTTGCCGGCAACAAAAACGTAGAGTTCAATTCTGAAAACTATCAAACGGACAGAGGTTATATTCTTGCAAGACTCAAAGCACAAATAGCGAGAAATTTCTGGAAGAACGAAGGCTGGTATTCGGTTCTTTTTAAAGAAGATAACCAGGTAGCAAAAGCTCTTACTCTGTTTAATGAAGCTAAAGATTTAGCCAAATTAAAATGAAGCACCTTTTGAAATTTCAAATTGTGTTTATCACTCTGTTTCTTTCTTTAGTACCTCAATACAATAATTCGAAAACAGAAATTGAGTCGGGGGGTTTTTCTAAAAAAAGCCTGGCTGTAGGCGAGGAGCTTACTTATCTCGTCACTTATTCTTTTATGGAGTTAGGTGAAGTAAGAATTAAGATACGTGATAAGAAAGAAGTAAACGGGAAAACATATTACAGTACAATAGCATATATAGATTCTTACCCGGGAATACCGTTTGTTAATATACACCAGACTTATGAAAGCAATGTGAGCAGCCTGCCTGACCTGTCTGCCGACAAGGCAGGCGATTATTATTCATATTTCTTCAGAGGAGTTAATAAAGAAGCAGAACCTTTCACATATACCGATTATTATTTTGATTATGAAAAAAATAAAGTTAGAGTAAAGAAAGGAAGATTTAGTCCTGCAAAAATCTGGACGGACAGTGTAGGAAGCATAAACAAGTTTTACCAGGACGGGCTGTCCATTTTCTTTTATGCAAGAATGAATTGCGGGCAAAACAAATCTGTCGACGTGCCTTGTTTAGTAGCAGAAAAAAAAGTTTTCACAAAAATTAATTTTTATAATGAAATAAACGATGTATCGATAGACGCGGTTGACTATGATATTGAATGCGTTCGTCTTGACGGTGAAATGGATTTTATTAGTATTTTCGGGCTCACCGGACACTTTGAGGGCTGGTTCACAAACGATGAAGCTTCTATTCCTGTTGTAGCAAAGATGAAAGTTATAATTGGTAATATCACACTCGAACTTGTGAGCTGGAAACGGGAAGGCTGGCAGCCGCCAAAGTTTAAAGACTAAAAAATATCTCCTTTTATATTCTTATTACTTTTTTAGTATTCGTTCCACGAATACTTTAAGAACATTTCTATTGACTTCTTAAAATTAAATTAGCAATTTTGCATTAGGTTATAAACTGAAAGGGGTGGTAGTCAATGGGATTTCCAAATATTATTTCTACACAAGTAATTTCGCTTATTTTTAATCTCCACCTGAATTTTATTTATTGCATTAAAGAAACAAAACCATAAAAACTCATAATAAAATTAATTAGATTTTAAGATGTATTGCTAAAATGAAATAATTGGAAAACTCTTTATGAGAAATGGAGTTACGATTATGAGTAAGATTAAGAGAACCCTTTGCCATCTGCCCCTTGCCTTCTGGCTTTTCACATTTTCCATCTTCCATCAACCATCTTCCATCGCAGAAATCCGCTACGTCTCTCACACCGGCAGCAACACGCCACCCTATACAAGCTGGGAAACTGCAGCCGACAGCATACAGAAGTGCATTAACATTAGCAGCTTTGGAGATACTATCTACGTTGCAAACGGAGTGTATGAAGAACAGGTAACGATGATACAAGGTTTAACACTCATAGGTGCAGGAATTGATAGCTGCATTGTAGATACTCGTGCATTCGCAACCGGAGATTTCTACTCCATACAGGTATCGGATAGCTGTTTCATTAAGGGTTTTTGTATTCTTGTATCTAATGATCCAGACATAGGAGCTGGGCTTAGAGGTGTCGGACAAACTGGTTTGATTACGGCAAATAAAGTTATGTTTGGGAATGTTGGTATTAATTTAAGGGATTCAGATATAGAAATCTATAATAATATATGTTTGAACAATAGAACGGGAATACTTACATCTAATTCAAGTTCTTTAATTAAAAAAAATACAATCACATTGAATAATTCCGGCATACGTATCAGTTCATTTGATTTCAGTTATACACCCATCATTGACTCAAATTATATTGAAACAGTTGGCGATGGTATAAAAATTTCTTTTGGGACAAAATCAACAATAACAAACAACACAATTATATTAAAACAGCCAAATGCCATAGGATATATTATAGCTGGAGGTGCTGATACAGTTAAAATATCTAATAATTCGGTTATTGCAGAAACCGGTACAACTGGATTTAGTAATAACCTTGTCCCAACCTTTCAGTACAATAATTACTTAACAGGCAATTTTGATGATATGTGGCAAGAGCAAGGGGTAATAAATGCTTGGGACAATAATATTATTAAAAATAATGTAATTACAAATGCCGGAAGAGGAATAAAAAAAGAGACTAATAATAATCCTACAATACAGTACAACAATAGCTGGAATAACAAGGTTAATTACTTAGAATTTATTCCGGATACTACCAATCTTTCAGTTGACCCTATGATAGTAAATGGTGACTCTACTAAAGAGGAATTGGATTTTCACCTGCAAATGTTTTCGCCTTTAATAGACGCAGGCGATCCGACTACCCTAGATAAAGATAGTTCAAGCAGCGACATAGGGTTATACGGAGGTCCATTTGGGGAAAGTTATACATACCATGATTTGGCACCCCTCCCACCACGTAACCTTAACAGTA
>MGZZ01000007.1:7195-20289 GCA_001802795.1 Ignavibacteria bacterium GWC2_36_12
AAGCAGATTTCGGTTATTTTAAACTATATAGAGACACTACAGCTAATTTTATTGCAGATACAACGACTTTTGTAGTTAGTCTTACAGATACATTCTATCAGCACACAATTCCACCAGGAACAAAAGCATTCTACTACAAACTAACAGCAGTTGACGGACAGGGAAATGAATCGGAAGTATCTGAAGAGCTCGCAATTATAATTACATCGGTTAATACAGGTAAACCGACAATAATAAGTGATTACAGGTTGTACCAGAATTACCCTAATCCTTTTAACCCATCAACAAAGATTGGTTATAAATTAAAAGAGAGAGGCTACGTAAAGTTATATGTTTATGATATTAAGGGAGAGCTTGTTTCTGTATTAGTTAACAAGAATCAAGAAGCCGGGTATTATGAAGCAGAGTTTTCTACATCTGGTTTCCGGAATCAGGAACCCGGTATCCAAAACCTGGCATCAGGTATCTACATATACCAGATAATTGTAAAGAACGAAAGCAACATTCCAACTTTCAGCGATATTAAGAAGATGATCTATTTAAAATAGACCCGAATGGGGTTATAAAAACATAAATCAGGGAGGCTTCTTATGAACAATATTATTAACTCTGGCAGTCAATCAGGCTGCAAATTATTATTAATTATTACAATAACAATAGTATCTTCATTGTGGCAGTCAGTAACAATGGCGCAAGCAGAACAATTTCCAATTGGTACTTTTCACAGGATGGAACGTCACGATCCGGCAGGATATAATTCCCTTAACAGTTCTGGTATGAATACAGTAGTTCAGTATGGAGATGAAATAACATTAGACTTTCTTGAGAATTATAATGTAATAGCAGAAAATGCAGATGGAGCTTTCGATGTAATAAACCATTATGCAACAGGTTATTATACTAAATGGGAAGCTGAGAAGGATCAGGAAACTACGGAAAGAACAGGAATAGTTCACGAGGCGGGACAAACGTCACAATGGCAGGGAAAGCAGTGCTGGTCGTCTATAGGAGCAACGGCACCTGCCTGTTCTCTTATTTATGGTCCGCATTACCGGCAGGACAAGAACTACAGGCAATATTTATATAACACAGGACGGATTTCCTATACAGCTAGATTTAGAATGGCTCTCCATTATAACCCCCAAATGAATCCCGCAGATATTGTATGTGAAATCAGGGTACAGTACAGGTATGCAAAAATATATCCTGATGGAAGCTGGACAGTTCACGATGCAGTTTTTATAAATGATATGTTAACAGTATCGGATTTTAACCAGGATGGAAGCTTTAAGGATTTTGACCTACAATATACGTATCCGGATATATTTCCTGTGTATCCTCTTGAAGGTAAAATGCTTATGGCTTTATCTGATGATATAAGATACAGCGATATAAACGGTGAGAATGGGATCGGATTTCACGTTGACTGGCTAGGAACCGAACCTCTTTATATCGATTACATCGAGGTTTTTGATAATGCAGTTTGGAATGATTTTATTCAAAATCCTAATGATGTCGCTATTGACATAAAAAATTATGCAAGCAATTACTTAGAATATCCGAACCTAAAATACTGGTATGGACATGACGAACCATATACCCTGGATGCTTTTACACCTATGCATATTGTGGACTCACTGATCAGAAGTGTAGGTGCACCATCACTTATTACGGAGTTTTACCCGCGTGGTCTTATTAATGGTGATACTCTTTTGGTTAAGTTTTATGAAATGGCAAAACCCGAAAAACTTATGATAGACTTTTATCCTATAGGTACCGATGTAAACATAGTACAACAAGAATTAGAAAGACTCAGACAGCAATTAGCAATAGCACACTCACTTCAGCCCGGTTTTTGGTATGTTGCACAAGCATTTGGGCACCAGTTGCCCGATGATAGCTGGTGCGTTTGGAGAAAACCTGAACCATCTGAATTTAAAGCTATGCTTAATCTTGCACTTGCTCACGGAACAAAAGGATTATTGACCTGGGCATATCCAACTCGCTATTATTCATATGGGTCAAGTTGTGAAAGTAGCTTCTGGGAACGTGGAATAGTGGATGAAAATCTGAACCCAACCGATCTCTGGTACGTCATTCACGATAACTTTATCCCAAGGTTGGAAGGAACTTTTGGACAGACTTTAACGAATTTAGATTACACAGGAAATTATATTCATGCAGTAAACAATACTGGGCAGAATGATTATTTAGCAATCCAAAATTATGACGCTAATTATGACTGGTTTGCCGGCTTCTTACATAACAAGACAGATGCTGCAAATGAATATTTTCTTTTGACTAATTTACGAACAGATGACAGCAGAATAGCAAAACTTGTTATTACAAATAATTCAGGATATGCCAACTTTAGAGTAACAAATATTGAAACATTACAGCCGGACACGGTTTTGAACACCTCTCTTACATTATATCAAAGTGTACCAGCAGGGGAAGGTTACTTATACCAGGCGGTTCCTGTTGTGAAATACGGTGGTAAGTTAAAATACAACGAAACAATCAGCGGTACTAATACTCTCCTTGAGCAAATGACTATCGAAAATGGTGTGACATTAACAATTAACGGCACTTATAATATTTATAAAAATATAACTGTAAAAACCGGGGGTAGAATAGTCGCAAACCTAGGAGCTGTACTTAAATTTTATAACGGTTCATCTCTTATTGTAAACGGAACTTTAACTGCTAATGGAAATTCTGCCAATAGAATTACCTTTACTGGTTCAAGTATGGGAGCTTGGAACGGGATTAAATTTATTTCCGCCGGGGGCACAATTTCATATTGCGACATTATAAATGCTAATACTGCATTATTCATCGAAAACTCAAGTCCAAGTATACTTTACTGTCATATTGATGCCTTTCAGACCGGTGTATATGTAAAAGGAAGTTCTTCGTGGCCAACTATTTCCTATAGTTATATTGAAGGAGACAGTTATTGTGTTGCACATTATAATAATGGAAACGGAAACTTTTTTAACAACAGTTTTCGGAATTCACTATACGGAGTGTATGTAAGCAGTGGTTCTCCACATTACGATTATTATGGAGCAGGTAGAAACATATTTGAAAATTCCATAAGCCGGGATAAAGTTTATTCAAATGGTTTACCGGCAATGGGTTCTAATAATTATTTCACTATTCCAAACGGCAGCTATAAATACATCCGAAAAGTAGGAACGGGCACTATATATGCGAATAATGATTACTGGTCTGCATATCCTCCATCTGATACTTACTTCTATGGTAGTGTAGTCAGAAGTAATCCATTGCAAAACCCTCCTACAAACCCACCTGCAGGTCCGGGTTGGCTACTCTACAAGGGTGTTGCAGAAGATTTCTTCTCAGAATATAATGAAGCCACAATGCTTTTTTATGATGGAAAATATGAGGCAGCGAAGGAGGGATTCAAAGCATTTACAGAGAAATATATAGATTCAGAATATTCTTGCCATTCCTTGAACCATTATATGCTTTCTGCAGAACTGCTAGGAGGTATAGGAAAAGAAGTCGAATATCTAAAGTCAATCAGGCAGTATAAAACTGCTCATAAAAACACTCAATTCTATGCACTTAAATGGCTTCTGCAATCAGAAATGAGAAACGGTACAACTGAAAAAGCGAAGAATCTTGCATTGGAAGTAGAAACAGCTTCGGTGTATGATTGGGAAATATCCTTAGACCTAGCTGTAGGACTATTCGAATTCAAGGGAGACAAACTGGAGGCTGAAGAAATCCTTGATAGGCTGTCAACTAAATTCACAGACAACGACACCGAAGAGGCAATAATGTTTATCAGAAATCAAATGAACAATAGAAGTAACGAGGGCAAAGAATTTAGTAAGAGAGCGGAAGAAACTGGAGTACCTGACGAATATGAGTTGCTTGGAAACTACCCCAATCCATTCAATCCCAGTACAACTATAAGCTATGCTCTTCCTTTTCAATCTTCAGTTGAATTGGTTATTTATGATATAATGGGAAGAGATATTAAATCCTTCAACATTTCTTCGCAGTCAGCAGGTAATCAAAATATTAGATGGGATGGAACAAACGAAAACGGAAGCCCGGTAGCAAGTGGTATTTATTTGTATAGAATCAGTATTAAATCCCTCGAAAACACTGAAACCTTTGTGAAAACAGCCAAGCTTATGATGTTGAAGTAAGAACCAAAATCAGTAAACGAGACTCCTTTTTAAAATGTGAGTCTCGTTTTCTATTTTAAAGGATGATAAAAGAAAAAATATTTCCTTATTCCAATTTAGTTCCGGAAATTGCTTCAGATGTTTTTCTTGCACCGGGTGTAAAAATAATTGGAGATGTTAAAATTGGTGAAGGTTCAAGCATTTGGTACAACTCTGTAATTAGGGGAGATGTTAACTTTATTCGTATCGGTTCTTTAACAAATATCCAGGATAGTTGTGTGCTTCATGTCACTGGTAAAAATCCTCTGATCATTGGTAATAAGGTAACTGTTGGTCATTCAGCAGTACTTCATGGCGCTACTATAATGGATTTAACACTTATCGGCATTGGCGGTATAATTCTTGACGGTTCCATAATAGAAGAAAAATCTATGGTTGCTGCAGGTTCGGTTGTAAAACCAAACTTTGTTGTTCCATCGGGAAAGCTTGCAGCAGGTGTTCCGGCAAAAATTGTGAGAGACTTAACTAATGAGGAGATGGAAGAATTTGAAAACTCCGCAAACAGGTATAGAGAGTATGCAAAAACATCTTATAACTCAATTCAGAACCGGGACAAGAAGTGATAAAAAACCTATCAGTAAATTACAGGGGAACAATTAAGATAGATAAAAGTTTAATTCATAAGATTGTAAAAAAACTTACAGAAGATCTGAATTTCAAAATATCGAGCATGCAAATAAATTTTGTAAACAGTAATGAAATGACAAGAATAAACAGCAAATATTTGAATCATAATTATTCTACAGACATTATAACTTTTAATTATTCCGAAACAAAAAATGAACTCGATGGTGAGATTTACATCTCTATTGACGATGCTGCATCTAATTCAAAAAAATTCAGAGTTACTTTTATTGAAGAAGTGTTAAGGATTGTTATCCATGGTTTTTTACATTTACTCGGTTATGACGATAAGGGCAAAAAAGATAAACTGGTTATGAAAAGACTTGAAAACAGTCTTTTTAATCAGTATAGATTGTTATTAAAGAATTAAGAAGTTAGAAGAATATGACAGAAATAGTTAAAGTTTTGGAAGAAATAGTTCACAAGCTGAATTCTGAACCGGCTGAGAAGACTTTTAACAGGCTGAGTGAGAAATATAAATACGATAAGAATGCAGTTGCCGCAGCCTATAGCTGGATTTACGATAAGTTAATAAGGGATACATACGGGAAAGATTTTCATTTTTCGGAAGATAATAAAAGTCTCAGGTTCTTTTCAAGAGAAGAAATAAATGCAATTGGTTTGAAAAATTATAATTATCTTTTACATTTCTATAATAAAGGGATATTAACAAACAGCGATTTGGAATTAATTCTGGAACAGATTAAGTTGTTTGGAGGAGAAGAAGCTACTATAGAACAAATTACTTTGATTATATTATCCCTTTTTCTTGAATTAAATAATTATACATTACCGGGCAGCAGATCGATACTTTACTCATCTGATCTGATAAACTAAGAGAGTTAATGGCAAAAAATTTAGTATTGGTAGAATCACCGTCAAAAGCACGGACTATAAATAAATATCTCGGGAAAGATTACAAAGTTGAGGCAACAGTCGGGCATATAAGAAACCTGCCTAAAACAAAACTGGGAGTAGATATTGATAAAGACTTCCAGCCTCAATATGTAACCATACGCGGCAAGGGAGATATTATAAAAAAAATCAAGTCCCTCGCTTCAAAAAGTAAAAACATATACATTGCAACTGATCCTGACAGGGAAGGAGAGGCAATAGCCCAAGATATTGCAGACATACTTAACGGCAATAACGGTATTAAACTTCACCGGGTTTTGTTCAATGAAATAACCAAAACGGGTGTTTCAAAAGCAATGAAATCTCCCCGCCCCATCGATGAAAATCTTGTTTCATCTCAGAGAGCAAGAAGGGTAATGGATAGAATAATTGGTTATAAGATCAGCCCTTTTCTCTGGAAAGCAATAATTGAAATTTCAGGAAGTACTTCATTATCTGCAGGCAGAGTTCAGTCAGTTGCTTTAAAACTTATTTGTGATAGGGAGAAAGAGATTGATAAATTCATTGTAACCGAATATTGGTCAATATGGGCAATCTTTAAAACAGATAAAGGAGAAACTTTTAAAGCAAAACTTTTCAGCATTAATGGAAAGGATATAAAAGTTCCTCCAAAACCTGTAATGAGCGAAGAAGACTGGAAAGAATTTCTTGAAAAGAATATTGCCATTTCAGATGAAACATCTGCGTTTGATATTTTTAATCGTGTAAATAACAAAGATGTTTTTGAAATCACAAACATTACCAAGAGGAACACAAAAAGAAATCCATCCGCTCCTTTTATAACAAGTACACTTCAGGTAGAAGCGTCGAGAAGATTAAGAATGCGTCCCAAACAAACAATGGTACTAGCACAGAAATTATATGAGGGCATTGATCTTGGCGATGAGGGTACAGTCGGTTTGATTACATATATGAGAACCGATTCAACAAGAATAAGTGAAGAGGTTATTCCTGTTGTCAGAGATTTTATCAAAGAGTCTTATGGTGAGCAGTATTTGCCCGGCTCCCCAAATAATTATGAAAAGAAAAATAAAGCAAATGTTCAGGATGCACACGAGGCTATAAGACCCACATCTTTAAAGTACACCCCTGAGTTTGTTAAAAAATTTGTCGATAACAAAACCCACAAGCTGTATGAATTAATCTGGCGGAGATTTGTTGCATCCCAGATGTCTCCGGCACAATTTGAAACAACGGTAATAGACATATCTGCAGATGAATTTTTATTTAAAGCCTTCGGCAACGCTGAAAAGTTTAATGGTTTTATGAAGGTGTATGAAGAAATATTCGAACCTAAAACAGATGCCGAGGAAAAAGCCGAGTACAGAAATGAAAAGGTTCCTTTAGGATTAGAAAAAGGAAATAAACTTGGTCTTGAAGAACTTCAAAAAACCCAGCATTTCACAAAGCCTCCAGCAAGATTTACGGAAAGTTCCCTGATAAAAGAATTAGAGAACAGGGGTATTGGAAGACCAAGTACATACTCCTTGATAGTAAGCACCATACAGGACAGGAAATATGTAGAGCAATCAGACAGAAAACTCATTCCCACAAAACTTGGTATAACGGTAAATGAGATTCTTGTTAAAAATTTTCCTAATATAATTAATGAAGATTTCACTTCTCTGATGGAAAATGAGCTTGACCAGATTGCCCAGGGTGATATAAATTACGTGAAAGTTCTGAATGATTTCTACTATCCTTTTTCAAATGCGCTGAAGCTAGTGGAAAATAAAATTGAAAAGATATATTGTGACATTTGCGGAAGTGAAATGGAGATAAAGATCGGTCGGTATGGAAAATTTCTTGCCTGCACAAATTATCCAACCTGTAAAAACATAAAATCATTCCGTGAAATAGCTGTTGCTAATAGGGAACCTGAATATACAGGTGAAACATGTGAAAAATGCGGCAGCCGGACAGTTTACAGGGAAGGGAAATTCGGCAGGTTTATTGGATGCGAAAGATATCCGGAATGCGATTTCGTGAAAACTATAACACTTGGAGTAAGCTGCCCGAAATGCAAACAAGGTGAAGTTGTAGAGAGAAAATCTAAGAAGAATAGAATATTTTACGGCTGTTCAAGATACCCTGATTGTGATTTTGTGAGCTGGTATAAACCGGTTGTGTATCCTTGCCCGAATAATGATTCTGAATATATGCTTCACCGTTATTCGGTCAAAAAAGGTAATTACCTTAAGTGCCCGAACTGCAATGAAGAAGTTATTCCGGCAGAAGTAGAAGAAGTTGAAGAATAATTTTAATGTTACTTGAAAAAATTTTACAAGAATATCTTCGCTATTTAAAGAGCGTCAGACGCTATTCCGGTAACACTGTTAAATCTTATAGTGCTGACCTCAGGGAATTTAGTTCTTATTGTTTAGAATATTCAAAAAAAAATATTTCCGGGATAAGTGAAAAATTTATTAAATCATACCTGATGGTTCTGAGTGAAAGCGAATTAGAAAGAAACTCAATCTCAAGAAAAATTTCTTCAATTAAAGGACTATTTAGGTATGCATATCTTAACGAATATATAAAAGCTAATCCCGCTTCGTCCATTTCAGGTTTAAAAATACCTAAAAAATTACCGGAAGTTGCGTCATCTACCTCAATATTAGATACTTATCGGGAGATTGATAAAGACAAAGATTCTGAAATGTCAAAGGCTATATTTGAAATTCTTTATGGATGTGCAATCCGCGTTGACGAGTTATGTAAATTAAACTACGGGGATTTGGATCTCAAAGAACAAACACTGAAGGTTTTTGGGAAAGGCAGCAAGATGAGAATAGTTCCGGTTGGGGAAAAATCCGTCGAAGTGATTAATAAATACTTGAAATTAAAAGCTTTTGATGTTCCGACTGTTCCGCTTTTTACAAACAGAAAAGGAAAAAGAATTTACCAGCGTTTTGTTCATCGTTTGGTAAATAAGTATCTATCACGTGTTACAGATTTAAAAAAGAAAAGTCCACACGTTTTAAGGCACAGTGCCGCAACTCATATGCTGGATAATGGAGCTGACCTGAAAGCGGTAAAAGAAATATTGGGTCACGAAAGTCTTTCAACAACCCAGATATATACTCATGTAAGCGTTGAAAGATTAAAATCCACTTATAAAAGATCACATCCTAAATCTTAATTTTTGCAAGAGGTGAATAAATGAATATTACAATAACAGCAAGAAAATTTAAAGCCCGTCAAACGTTAAAAGATTTTATTCATGAAGAAGTATCCGGTTTAAGAAAATATAATGATGATATTTTAAGCGCTGATGTTATCTTAAGTTATCTCAATTCAAAAGAGAGTCTTAAAAGCGCCGAAATAATTCTTCAGGTTCCGGGTCAAACTTTAAGTGCAAATGAAGACACAAACGAATTTGAAAAATCTGTAAGTGCTTCGGTTGAGAAATTGTCCCGGCAGTTAAGGAAACTTAAAACAAAAAGAACTTCGAAATCAAAATGATAAAGATTGACCAAAAGGCTGTTTCCCGGAAAGAGTTTATTACTGTAGAATTCTTTTATATGAGTACCAGGAATTTATTTCAACTTGAACTTTATTCGGACACTTCAGGATTTAATAGAAAAATATTTGAACAGAATTTACACAGACCAGGGCTTGCACTTGCAGGCTTTGTAGATTTGTTTTCTTTTTCACGCGTACAGGTTTTTGGAAACACTGAAACTCAATATCTATCCCAGTTAAATAAAGAACAACGAATAAAAGCAATAGAAAGAATTTTTCAGTTCAATATTCCATGTATTATTCTCACTGACAACAACAAACCTTTCCCCGAATTACTTGAACTTTCAAATAAATATAAAATTCCACTTTTCGGCACCCCTTTTTCAACTACAAAACTTGTTTACTTTGTTAGTGACTTTCTAGATGACCAGTTTGCAGAGAGGATTTCAATTCACGGTTCATTTGTAGATGTTTATGGTACAGGAATGTTGTTTATTGGGAAATCAGGAATAGGGAAAAGTGAAGTAGCTTTAGACCTGGTCGAAAGAGGGCATAGGCTTGTGGCGGATGACCTAATTATTCTTACTAAGAAAGGGGAAGGAATTTTAATGGGTTCAGGTACCAATATGGGCAGGCACTTTATGGAAATACGCGGACTTGGAATAATAGATGTTGAAAGAATGTTTGGTATAAGGGCTATCAGGTACCAAAAGAGATTGGAAATAGTTGTTGAGCTTGAAATATGGGATGATAATACAGAATACACCAGAACGGGGTTAGATCAGGAACATGTCACTATTTCGGGAATAGATATTCCATATGTAAAACTACCGATTCTACCGGGTAAAAACGTTACAGTAATTTCAGAAGTTATCAGTCTGAATTATCTTCTCAAACATTATGGCTATAAAGCAGCAGAATCTTTTCAGGAAAGATTAAATAAAAAAATCTCAGAAAAGAATAAGGACGATATGCGGGGCGTTGAATACTTTGAACATGATTTTGAATAACTTCTAAGCACTCCTTGACAAACATACCTAATATCTTTAAATTCGCCGACTAACTATGAAAAAACTATATTACTTCTCTAAATCAAAACTTCAATTCGTCGAGATAAGGCATTATAAAACAAAGCTTTCGCTCTATTTATGTGGGGGCGTTCTTTTCCTAATAGCATTAATTTTTTCAATTTATTCGTTTGCTTTGGGCTTGTTTGGTGTAGATACCTATTCATCTTTGAGCCAGGAAAATGAAATGTTAAAGCAAAAGCTTGATAATATAGTCACTAATTACAAATCCTTGAATAACGAGATAGATAGTTTAATAAAGACAAATAACAATCTTAGAGTTGCTGTTGATCTTGAGCCGGTTTCTTCGGATGAGCAATTAGTTGGCATAGGCGGTGGGTCCTTCGATAATAATCTCGATTTTCTTTCAGATTATTCTCAACTAAAACTTCAGAAAGCATTTGATTATGTGGATGAAGTAACCAGAAAAATAGAGTTTGAGAGTGGGCAGTATTTCGAAATCTCAAATAAACTTAAAGAAAACGAACTCCTTTTTCAATCAATACCTGCTATAAAACCTTGTATAGGTATTCTGGCTAGCGGGTTTGGTATGAGGACACATCCTATCTTGCACATAAAAAGAAAACACGAAGGAATTGATATAATTACAGATAGAGGAACCATAGTTTATGCCGCTGGAAAGGGAACAGTTGATTATGTTGGTTACAGGGGAGGACTTGGTTTGGCGGTAGAGATAGATCATGGGTTTGGGTATAGAACAATATACGCACACCTTTCAAAGGCTTTAGTAAAAACAGGTCAAAAGGTTATAAGAGGAGATTTGATTGCCAGTACCGGAAGTTCCGGTTTGTCATCAGGTCCGCATCTTCATTATGAAGTGCAGCATGATGGTGTTAAGCAAAATCCAATAGATTTTTTCTTTGATGATCTGAATTTTTTTGAAGTCTCTAAGCTTAAAAAATAAATTTCTAAGAGAGTAACTTATATATGATATGGACGGTGGAGCTTGCATCATATTTAGATGATGCACCTTGGCCCGCTACTAAGGAAGAACTAATAGAATATGCTGAAAGAATAGGTGCTCCGTACGAAGTTATAGAAAATCTTAATGAGTTAGAAGATTCCGACGAACCCTACGAATCAATTGAAGACATTTGGCCCGATTATCCTTCAGATGAGGATTTTTTCTATAATGAAGACGATTTTTAAACAGCTCTATTTTCAGCTTAATACTTTACCCAATGAGTATTGACTGGTCGGGAATACAGGGACAGGCTTCTGCAAAAGAAATTTTAACACAATTAGTGAACACCTCGCGAATTCCTCATGCCTTCTTGTTCCATGGTCCGGAAGGAACTGGAAAGTACTATACGGCTATCCGCTATGCACAAATTATTAATACAAATAATTTAACTGATCAATCCGTCGCAATACATAACCATATCTCAAATCTCCAGGAACCATATATTAAATTTATTATTCCTCTACCCAGAGGGAAGAATGAAACCGAAAGCAGCGGACCTATTGAAAAATTAAACCCCGAAGATATCCAGGAATTAAAATCCGAACTTCAAGAAAAAATAAAAAATCCCTATTATAAAATTTCCTTAAACAAAGCAAACATAATTAAAATTAGCAGCATAAGAGAAATTAACAAATTTCTTTCACTAAGTTATTCGGATGTTAAATACAGGTGTATTTTAATTTCCGATGCTCATCTCATGAATGAAGAATCTCAAAATGCCCTTTTAAAGAATTTAGAAGAACCTCCCGCGGGAGTAGTTTTTATTCTTTTAACACCATATTCAAATCTATTACGTGAAACAATCCGTTCGCGCTGCTGGATGATTAATTTTCAGCCTTTGGATAATCAGAATATAAAAAAAATTCTTTCAGATTATTTTAATGTTCTGGAATCTGTAGCCGAGGAGGTTGCAACATTTTCCGACGGTTCAGTTACCAGGGCGTTTGAATTAATTAATAATGATTTTAAGAGCCTAAAGGAAAAAACCATATCGGTTATGAGATTTTCGTTCGGAGGTAAATTCCATTCTGCACTAAACGAATTTGGCTCGTACCTTTCTGAAAGTGATTCGGATTCAATAAAACTTTTAATAAAAATGATTATTTCGTGGTTAAACGATATTCAAAAGCACAAGTTCAAATTAAATAAGTACTTTTTCGATGATCACTTAGATACACTCGACAAATTTAATTCAAAATTTCCTGATGTTGAACTTAATGATATAATAGTGAAGCTTGATTATTTATCTTCCATTATAAAGAATAACATCAATCTTAACCTCATTGCATTAAATATTGTCTATGAACTTGCTTCGTTAACGAAAAGGATCAACAAATAAAAATCAGCAGATTCTTACAAGGTTTTTACTTAAATTGTAAAATAATTTTTCATTTGAACCAGGTTAAAAAATGAAAAAAATAGTTATAACCAATGCCAAGCGTACTCCGATCGGATCTTTCATAGGGTCTTTATCTTCATTCAGCGCCGCTCAACTGGGTAGTTTCGCAATTAAGTCTGTCTTAGAAAATTCCAAAATAGATAAAAACATTGTTGATGAAATAATCTTTGGTAATGTTTTAACAGGAGGTCAGGGACAGGCTCCCGCAAGGCAAGCCGCCTTATTTGCTGGTTTACCGGATAAAACTGAATGTCTTACAATTAATAAGATGTGCGGCAGTGGGCTGAAAGCCGTAATGCTCGCTCAACAGGCTATTCTTTCCGGAGATGCAGAATTAATTATTGCCGGGGGACAGGAGAGTATGAGCAACGCACCCTATGTATTACCTAAAGCAAGAAACGGCTATAAGTTTG
>MGZZ01000007.1:20333-41036 GCA_001802795.1 Ignavibacteria bacterium GWC2_36_12
GATGTTTATAACGACATTCATATGGGAAGTTGTGCTGAGGCTTGCGCGAGAAACTTTTCCTTCACACGTGAACAGCTTGATGAATTTGCCGTTCAATCCTATAAGAAAGCTATTCAGGCTCAGAATAGCAGACGATTCGATGACGAGATAGTAAAAGTTTCTGTCAAAAATAAAGCAGGGGAGACTCTTGTAGAAAAAGACGAGGAACCGTTGCGTGTCAGGTTTGACAAAATTTCATCTTTAAAACCTGCTTTTGAAAAGGATGGAATTGTAACTGCAGCCAACGCTTCAAGTATTAATGATGGCGCCGCCGCTTTAATAGTTACGACTGAAGAAAAGGCTAAAGAACTAGGATTAACTCCTCTTGTGGAAATAATAGCCCAGGGCTCTTCTGCAAAAGCACCGATTGAATTTACAACAGCTCCCGCCGATGCAATATCTAAAGTATTAAAGAAGGCAGGTCTTAAAACAGATGATATAGATTTGTATGAAATTAATGAAGCTTTTGCAGTAGTTTCTTTAGCTGTTAACAAACTCCTCAATTTAAATCCAAGTAAAGTAAATGTGAACGGTGGGGCAGTTGCTTTAGGACACCCAATTGGGGCAAGTGGAGCAAGAATTCTTGTAACACTAATTCATGAAATGAAAAAACAAAATGCTATTTTCGGTTTGGCTTCGCTTTGTATCGGTGGTGGAGAAGCTTCTGCATTAATAATTAAAAATTATGTGTAGAGGTATTATATGGAAATAAAAAACATTTCTGTTATAGGTGGCGGGACAATGGGAAACGGTATTGCTCACGTCTTTGCCCTAAAAGGATTTAATGTTAATCTTATAGAGATGAATGATGAGTTAGCCAAGAAAGCTTTGACCATGATATCAATCAATTTAGACAGGCAAATAAAAAAGAATATTATAAATGAAACAGAAAAAAGTAAAACATTAAATAATATTAAAGCTGTGGTCGGCGTAGAAAACATTCAGGAAAACACAGATTTAGTTATTGAAGCCATTGTTGAAAATAAAGATGCCAAGCTCAGTGTTTTTAATAGATTAAAGGCTATAATTAAATCAGATTCCATATTTGCTTCAAATACATCATCCATTTCCATTACTGAGCTTTCTTCATCAAGCAATAGACCCGATAAATTTATTGGAATGCACTTCATGAATCCGGTTCCTGTTATGAAATTAATTGAAATAATTCGCGGCTATGAAACCAGTGATGAAACATATAACGCCATCAAAGATCTTACGTTAAGACTAGATAAAGTACCGGTCCAGGTACAAGATTATCCTGGCTTTATATCTAACAGAATACTTATGCCTATGATTAATGAGGCTATCTTTGCTTTAATGGAGAACGTTGCCTCAGCCGAAGATATTGATGCTGTTATGAAACTTGGAATGAGTCATCCAATGGGACCATTAACATTAGCTGATTTTATAGGATTAGACGTTTGCCTGGCTATCTTAAATGTTTTATACGATGGCTTTAATGATCCGAAATACAGACCATGCCCGTTGTTAAAGAAAATGGTAGCGGCAGGTAAGTTAGGCAGGAAATCAGGAGAAGGATTTTATAAATACTGATAAAGAAAACTACATATAACTGTCCGATAATATATATTATGTAAACTCAATATTCTGCATCATATCTTAACAAATATTTAGGCTATCCCCTTCAATTTTAATATTATATATATGATACCAATAACAAATAACAGCCAAATGATTGGACTCTTCTTTTTTCTATTAATTTTTTGTTGTCTCGTAAATCCTAAACGCCTTTTTCTGCGTTCGTTCTCATCAGTCTCAGGCTTATAAAATCTGGGAAGATAATCAAATACTCTATGTCTTGGTTTCTTCATAAACATTAGTCCGCTCCTTTTTAATTTGATTCAAAAAGAGCGGAGACAAATAATTCAGGGTTAAAAGTCTGCAGATCATCAATGCCTTCACCAATGCCTATATATTTAACCGGTATTTTTTGTTTAGCACAAACCTGGAATACAACACCACCCTTAGCTGTTCCGTCAAGTTTGGTAATGATAAGACCGTTAACATCCGTTACTTTAATAAACTCATCAGCTTGCAGAATGGCATTTTGTCCGGATGTTCCATCTAAAACTAACAATGTTTCATTGGGAGCATAGGAAATCATTTTATTTAGAACTCTTCTAATCTTGCTAAGTTCCTCCATAAGATTTGTTTTGTTATGAAGTCTGCCGGCTGTATCGATAATCACCACATCATAATTTTCTTTTTTTGCTTTCTGTAAAGTATCAAAAGCTACAGATGACGGGTCGCTTCCTTTATCCTTCATAAAAATCTCCACGTCGGCTCTTTTAGCCCAGATTTCGAGCTGCTCATTTGCAGCTGCCCTGAAAGTATCTGCAGCCCCGACAATAACCCTTAAGCCCGCTTTCTTGAAATTGTGAGCAAGTTTACCAATAGTAGTCGTCTTCCCCACTCCGTTTACTCCTACAACTAAAATAACATAAGGTTTAAATTGAGCTACTTTATCACCGTTAGTGACATAGTTGTTATTTAAGATCGTGGTTAATTCTTTTTTTACTGTCTCGATAATATTAGGTGTAGTTCTGTCTTTATCACTCTTTAAAGTCATACGTACACTTTCAATTATTGATTCTGTTGTTCCAAAGCCTATATCCGAGCTAATAAGAATTTCTTCTATTTCATTAAGAGTAGCGTTATCAATTACGGCTTTTCCACTCACTGTTTCTGTAATTGAATTAAAAAGCCTGTTCCGGGTTTTACTCAAACCTTCTTTAAGCTTACTGAAATTAATATTGTCAAACAGACCCATATTCTTTTTTCTTTATAAATTCTATTGCTCTTACTATGTATGCAATAAGTGAAGCTATTATTAAAATAAGCGTTGAAAAGTAAATTATTTTAAAGATTAAATTACTTTGATCATAATTTAATATAATAAGCAATAACAGAAATGCAAGAACAGTAACCGTAATCTTTCCAAGCATGTTTGAAGGAAGAACTTTTCCAAGTTTAGATGAAAGCAATATTCCTCCCAGGAAAATAAGAACATCTCGTCCAACTACAATAAAAAAGAAATACTCCGGTATTTTCCCGATAATAAATAATTTAACAGCTACAACTCCAACAACAAATTTATCTGCAAGAGGGTCTATCATTTTTCCAAGTTCTGTAATTTCGTTTCTTCTTCTTGCTATAAATCCATCCAGAAAATCCGTTATTATTGCTAAGAGGGCAAGCACTATAATTACCAATCTTACATCGGCGCTTCCAATATCATCCAGCAAAAACCATAACGGCAATGCAATCGTTAATCTGATAAAACTAAGAAGATTGGAGACAGTGAATGTTTCTTTTTTACTAAGCATTATTTTATAACTGCAAACTTACCGATTTTTTCATCTACTTCATTATTGGAATCATCCAGCATCACAACCCTGTAAATATAGATTCCGGAGTTCAACTTTTCACCGGAACTGTAGCTAAGATTAAAATCTACACCACCATCGCCGTCATTTTCTTCAATCTCCGTAATTCTGTCTCCGTTTATGCTGAAGATAACTATCTTAGTTCTTTTAGGAAGATTTGCAAATGTAACTTTTCCTTTTTCTACATTTGCCGGGTTAGGATATAAGTAAACATCTGAAAGATCCTTAGCAAAGCTTGTTAAGACCGCATAACTTCCCGCTCCTGAATTAATTCTTAACGAACCTGAGGCAATAGACGATCTTAAATTAATTATTTGCAATCTATATTCTTTTCCTATCGAGCCAACCGGTTTCTTTTCATCGAGATTAAGATATATAACTTTCTTGTCGGTATTTTCAACCTCAACGCTTATAACTTTATTCTCAGGATCGAATAAATAATTTCTTGTATCGGTGACTAAAGATTCATCTACATCCAGATTGAACACTAATTTTATCCGGTTAGGTGAAATAATTTCGAAAGATGTAATGAAGAATTCATCTGAAGTTTCTACGGCTTCTACATCAAATTGAATTGTATCCTGTTTTATTGGCGAACCATAATAATCGCTTATACCTTTTACGATCAATCTATTATTTCCTATGGGAAGTGATTCATCAAACGATAACAAATAAGAATTTTGATTTGCGGCAGAAATTGAACTGGGATATATAGAATCTATTACTTCAAACGATCTTAGATTTTCAATCGTAGATTTTATTTTCTCAGAGAAACTAACGAGCAGGCTACTTTTACTGTTGTTAGCTATTTTTACAACTGCTGCAGACTCATGAGAAAAAACTTCAATTGCTGAGGAAGGATTTGAATATTTATCTTCCTTTGAATTATCATAAGCCTTGATTGAATAATAATAATTCCTGTTATTTTCTACATTAATATCTTCAAATGTTTTTGAGGTTGTAGAATCAAATAGCTGAAGATTTTCCCGGCTTGTTCCCTTGTAAATTAAAAACCTATCCCCTGTTCCGGACCAGCTAAGGTTAATTTTTGTCGAATCGATGCTGTATCCTTTCAATGAGTAAGGAACTAAAGCTTTATTCGAAACAGCAAATTCATAAAAATTTGTTCCCGCAGATGTTTGAAATGCAATTTCTTTCACACCATTTTGGTTTACATCTCCCACAAAAATATCCTGGCTGTTAACTCCTTCATCATAAAAAATTATTTTAGTTCCTGCCTGATAATATTTTAAAATATACATATAGGGGAAAATATTCAGCATTAATTCTGATTTTCCATCATTGTCAATATCTGCAAATCTTACTGTTTGATAAACATCATTAAATACGGAGCCTGTAAATTCAGCTGACTGATCGAGAAAAATCTTTTCGTACAAAATATTAGGTGAATTATTTTTGAAATTAAATATTAGCAAAAGAAAATTCGGGGCAATTGTGTTGGTTTCAAAAAGAACTGCAATCTCATCAACACCGTCGCCATCAAAATCATCTGCCGCTAGAATATTGTTCGGATTTGTCAAAAAGTTTGTAATAAGACTTTCCCCTTTTTCAAAATTATTTGCACCTGATATTTTATAACTGATAATATCTCCATCATAATCGGCAAACCATAATTCTTTTGTTCCATCTCCATTAAGATCCGTTACAACGGCGTTTCTGTACACATAGTTCGGAAAATCAAGCTGTCTATCGTACGAATCTATCAAAGAATAATTCTCAAGGTTAGTATAAGATGAAATGGTTAAATCATCTTTAAGTCTATAAACACGGATTAAGGTATCAATAACATTTGTTACAATCTCGGCTATCCCGTCATTATCAAAATCTTCGGCTAAGATAGGATAAATTGAAGAATCCGGTCCAAGTCTATTTTCCAATTGAAATGTGAACGGTTGGTTCTGTTCATCAATATAACCTGCTCTCGACAAGTAAGAAAGCAAATCCACTTTGTCGTTATTATTAAAATCACCAAAAACTCTGGGAATCTTATTCTTTATCGAATCTACTTTATAAAATTCATTATTATCAAGTTTATAGAGACCATAATAAATATCCTGAGATGAATACAACTCCTGAAAGAAAATCTCATTAAAGTCATTAGAGAGAAAACTTACCGGATCTTTAAACAACACTCCCTGTGGTAAAGAAAAAGGCATTACCTGGTAATTTACCGGTTCAGGAAAATCATCGGTTCTGAACCGAAAATAGTTACGAGCACTTAGTGTGTCTAAAACTACAGTTTTCAACCCGGCAAGATTTTCCGCTTCAAAATAAACATCGTACGATGTGAGAGGTGATACAAGTTGCTTCGGAATAAAACCGTAGTGAAGCTGCTTTACAAACTGGTTATTGGTGTTAAAGCCATCGAGAGTAATGTAATTGAAGTTTGTTTCGCCAACCCGTCTGTAATATAATCTGATTATACATTTTTGTTCCGTATAAAATTCCGCACCGATCGTTGGTTTGTCACCATAATAAAAAGGCCCTTTACCCACCTCAATCAATTCCGGTGCCTTTCTAATTACATAAAAATTTACTCTCTCTTCCTGATTATTTCCATTATTTTGAAATACAATCAGCCTGAGAGTGTAAACCGATTCTTCATAGCTGTTGATATCGAGATTATAAATGCTTTCTTCAGTAAATTGATTTTTGCCGTTATTGATTAATGTTGTCCACGAAGTTGGATTATATCCTTCGCCGACTTCTAAATTATAACTTACAAAATATGGAGAAAGAACAGTTGCGGATATTTCCAAAGAGTTCGCTGTGGTTGCATAATCCATTGTAGGGCTATCGAAACGGACTATTGCAGGAGCAAGAACTGATAAAGCCTTAAACAAATTTAATCTTCCGGACCCGCTTCTAATGTCCCAACCAGTTCGGTCAATATCATCGGCTGTAGTTTTTATGATTTGTCTGATCTCTTCGTTATTAAAATTTTTTAAGGAAAGAATCAGTCCCGCAGTAGCTGAAACAAAAGGAGCAGCAGCGGAAGTTCCGCTAAAACTTGTTGAGTAGCTTCCATTTCTAACTGTTGTAGCAATAAGAGTCCCCGGTGCTACTAAGTCCAGCGTCGATCCATAATTAGAAGTGCCGGCAACATAATCTTCCTCTGTAGAATTACCTACACTAATTACTTCTGCATAGCCGGAAGGATAATGAGGAAGATCAGAATTTGTGTTTCCCGCACTTCCAACAAGAACAACATTCCGGGAATAAGCATAACGGATTACATCCCTTAATACGTAAGAAAATGAATCGTCACCGAAGCTCATATTTATAACTTTTACACCCATTTGAATTGCATATAAAATTCCTGCAGCAGCATCGTCTTCATCGCCAAAACCACCCGGATCAAAAGCACGGATGTTAAGTATTTTAACATTAGGGGCTACACCGGCTATGCCGTGTGTGTTATTTGCCTGAGCGCCAATAATTCCCGCTACTGCCGTACCATGTGAAAAATTGTTCTCATCCATCGGATCATTATCCCAGTTAAGATAATCTCCTGTAGTTGTATCGAAAGGAAAACCAACCCTGTCTGTAAAATCCCATCCCCTGTAGTCGTCAATAAACCCGTTCCCATCATCATCAATTCCATTAGTGCTTTTATCCCGCGCTAAATTATCAGTGCCGGTTTCACCATTATTAATAAACAATTTATTTGTGAGGTCCGGATGGAGATAATCAATACCGGTATCGATAACACCTATTAAGATCGTATCATTGCCTTGAGTAATATCCCACGCATCATAAGCCTGGATTTTTTGCAGTGCCCATTGCTCATTTATCAGACTATCATTTGGAACATAATCGATTTGATATGTGTTTGCAAGCTGAATGTATTCTATAGAATTATCTTCCTGTGCAAGAGATAAAAAATTTTGAGAATCCAATTGATCTTTAAAAGTTACTTTAATTATCTTTGATAGTCTTTCGTCAATCTTTCCTAATCCTTTAGCAAAAAATCCGACTGAATAATTATTTGATATCTTATTCATTCCTGTTGTTGTAAATATTTGCTTTGAACTTACTTTATCTTCAACATCTGTTCTGCGAACATCGTCTCTGTATTTAATAAAATATGTCGTTTGAGATTTAAGATTAGGGATGATTAATAAGAAGAGAAAAAGTATTGTGAGTTTATAACTCATAGATTTCCTTCTTGAAGGTTGTATCTATTCTCGTCGGATAATTTCCTGAGAAACAAGCAGTACAGAAATTTTCGGGGTCTGCTTCAGACACAGCTTCAAGCATTTCATCGATTGTAAGATATTCAAGACTATCTACTTCGAGGTACTCTTTAATCTTCTGGATATCGCCGTTATAACGGTTGGCAATAAGCTCCTCCCTGCTCGGGAAATCCATACCGTAAAAACAAGGATGCATAATCGGTGAGGAAGAAATTCTGAGATGAATTTCCTTAGGACCGGCTTCTTTAATCAAATTAATCAGTTGTTTTGATGTAGTTCCTCTTACAATAGAGTCATCGACAATTACAACTGTTCTACCCTCAAGTACGCCGCGGACAATGTTAAACTTTATTCTAACCCCTATCTCCCGCTTTTCCTGCCCCGGCTGAATAAATGTTCTTCCTATATAGTGGCTGCGTATTAAACCGATTTCAGGCTTTGAAACTATTCCCTGTTTTTCTAACTCGGTTTGATAACCTAAAGCAGTTGTATTTGAACTATCAGGAACACTTATCACAATAACTTTCTCGCCATCCTTATCTGCTACAGGATATTTCCTGGCAAGAATTTTACCAAGACGCCTTCTCATCTTATCAACGTTATGCCCGAATATAAAACTGTCAGGGCGGGAAAAATAAATATACTCGAAGATACAATGTTTTTGCGGCGAAGTAGTTCCATTTATTCTTTGAGATTTTATCTCTCCCGTTTCAAATACTTCTTCGTCGATTATTACAATTTCGCCGGGCTCAACTTCTCTTACAAACTTCGCCTGTAAAATATCGAATGCGCAAGTCTCAGAAGCTACAACGAAAGCATTATTAAGTTTTCCAACAGATAAAGGACGGAAACCATACGGATCTCTTGCTGCTATAAGATGATTGTCTGTAAGAATAGTCAAACAATAAGCTCCTTCTATTCTGCACAATGCTTCTTTAATCTGATCAATCTGGTTATATAATTTACTTCTTGCAATAAGATGAAGTATAACTTCAGTATCGCTTGTTGTTTGAAAAATTGCACCTTCATTTACAAGTTCTTCACGTAGTTCTTTTGCATTTGTAATATTTCCGTTGTGAGCTACTCCAAGATTTCCCAGCCTGTAATTAACAATAAAAGGCTGGATGTTTTTCCGTAGTTGAGATGATCCGGTAGTAGAGTACCTGTTATGCCCTATGGCTGAGTTTCCCGGAAGCTCTTTCTTAAAAATTTTCGAATCTGCAAAAACTTCCGAAACTAATCCTTCCCCTTTATGAATATTAAAAACAGAATGATCTTTCTCATTTATACTTTTTGTAACAATGCCGCAGGCTTCCTGTCCCCTGTGCTGAAGTGCGTGTAAACCATAATAGGTGTGAAGAGATGCGTTTAGAGAACCGTAAATACCGAATACACCGCAATGGCATTTAGGCTTGTCTGGGAAATAATTTTTATTCATTTCTTAATTTTTTGTTAGTGCAGATTTCTTAAGTAAAATTAAGAATAAATGTTCATTTGAAAAAATAGAATTGAAATTAATAATAAGAAAGGCACTATTAAATCAGTAGACGAAATACGAATAATTATGAAAAATTTTACAAAAAAAACTTGCTCTTTAATAAAAATGAAATCAAATTAGGGCTAAAGAAGATTTTGAATCCCACTCTGAACAAAATTATATTTTTCCTTTGCTGAAGGTATGTTAATAATCTTACCAGCTATAAAATTAGGAGGAATTAATGCCTGACTCTGATTCTAAACAGAAAAAAAATCTTGAAAAAGATTTTGGAAGTGCTTTTGGAATGGAAGAAGAAAGCAATATTGATCTATCCAATATTATCCGGAAATTTAAGTCCCTTGATTACGGCTATCTTATCCCGTTAAAAAAAATATTTGACGCAAAGCTTCTTCGTAAAAAGGCAATCCAGTGGATAATGTTTTTTGGACTGCTTCCGCTAATCTATGCCTGGATAGTAGATGCATATCAACTTGAATTCACTGAAGTCGTCTGGATGATTGAAATTTATTTTTGCTTATTCTGGGCTTTGTATTTCCACAGTATAATTCAGCCAGCGAAAAAAGTCTGGAAACAAGGCATAGGCTATGCAATATTTACAGCAGCAATAGGAATACCTGTTTTACTTTCATTGCAAACCCTCCCTGTTGTCAGCGATCTTTACAGGAATTTATCGAGCAGGAATTTATTTTCACAATTAACAGGTTTTGTTTTTGGAGTAGGGATTCTGGAAGAAACCTGTAAGGCTCTCCCTTTAATAATTTTTGGATTGCGCAAGAATACAATAAAAAGTGTGCGCGATGGGGTCTTCCTGGGATTTTTATCGGGGCTTGGATTTGCCGCTTCAGAAGGAGTTACATATACCGTTAGGGCAACTGCTGAAGCTATTTATTATGGATCTGCAACAGGACAGGTACTAACTTTTCTAGATAGAGTTATGTCCGGTCCTCTACAGCATAGTGCGTGGGCTGGAGTTGTCGGATGGTTCATTGGAGTAGCTGCACAAAGAAAAGAAAACAGATGGCAAATTGTAGCAGTTGGAATATTTTTTATGGCAATTCTCCATGGTCTTTACGATACTTTTTCAGATGGAATTATTGGAATTATTCTGGCAGGAACAGGTTTTTTAATATTTATGGGCTACCTGATACATGGTGATAATGAAAATCCACAAAGAAATATTTCTGAGTCACCTGCGAAAATTGATGATCCCAAATCTATTCAATAGCACCAACATTTATGTCAAGCTTAAAATGATACGATGATAGGAGCTTTAGCCCAAATTAGAAGAGATTGAAATTAAATATAAATCCTAGCTTAATCATAGAGGTTATCTTAGATTTTGTTTTTCTTTCTGATAAATAATTTGAATTAACTTGATTTAAATATTCCAAATCACTTACTCCGACTGGTATATAGTATATCAAATCCACACCAAACAATTTAGTTAGTTTAGCTTCCGCTCCGACACCAACAAATTCAATTGTGTTCTTATATGGACCTCCGCTGTTTCCTCCCTCACCGGAATTATTATGGTTCAGATATACTAACAAAGGGAATATATCTCCAACTAAGTTGTATTTTAGCTCCAATGCATATTCGGCACCGGCAAATATCTCACCTAATTGGACGCCTCCTTTTAATTCTAATTCATATTTATCATAAGAAATACTAGCTTTTATGTAACCACTGAATGGAATAGGCAGGAAATATACTTCATTAGTATTATGAATAGTATTCTTATAGAAATAAGCGAGTGACTCCAGACGTACCCCAACATTTACAGATTGAGCAAGGCTTATTGATGAAGTAAATAGAAAGAGAAATAATATTATTGAAAGCATGCTTCTTACCCTCTTCGGGTTAAACTTAATTCTTATTTTTTATATAAGTTGTTATAAGCTCTAAATAGTACTTAAAACCATTTTAACAACATCATTAAGAATATCCAAAAATACATTTATTGATTTAGCTGAAGTACTTTTAGGTTGATGGACTAATTCATTCCTAAATCTGCGAAGTTTATCTATTTGCATTAATATATTCTCATCAAGGATATTTTTTTTCTTAGCTATTTTCATAGCTTCGTTAAAAGAATTAGTTTTCCTTTCCTTTTCTGTTTTATCTAGAAGAAATTGTTCAACCTCCGACCATTTATTGAGAAACTCACCAATATCACCAGGCATTATATATTCATCAACTTCAGATTTTACTTTATCGCAGATTTTTTTAACAATATCATCTTTAGGATAAATAGCATTGTGGGGTAATCTATCAAAATCATCTCCCCAGAAATTAACGTTTGTTGTTATTTTAAATTTTGCAATTAACCTATTATTAAAATCCAATTCGGTTTTAACATCATACTCGTTTGTAATATCTGTTGTGCCGGCTAGATAACCTTCCTGATAATGAGGACGAAGAGCTTCAGGAGGACAAATACTTAATAATCGAACATTTACAAGATCATGTTCAGAATTTATCGATATCCTATTTGTGATATAAGGAAGGCCAAGTACATAAATGTAAGCAGAAGCTGAATTGTCTTGTAAAGCGCAAAAGTAGCTGCAACACGTAAAGAATGTGTTAAATCAATTAAAGGTGTTTGACATACTTCATAATGTTGTAGTATACTCCATTGAATTAAATTTTTTCTTTTTACGTCTTTAAAACCCTCTAATCCATTTTCTTCAAATCGTTTTGCTAAAATTTTTCCAGCTTCCGTTAAATAATTAAATCTGTACAAGAGTCTCTTTTTGATTTAGATAATCACCACGATAAATACTTGGATATAAAGTTGTGTTGCCAGCTTTATTTCTATAATCTTCAGGTTGTCCACGATAAAACAAAAGAAAATCTTTGTTTAAAAAAGACAATTTTGCTGTTTGCTCAACAAGCTCATTGAAGCTTTTAATTGGATAAGCATCATTTGAAGCAACAGAATTGTTCTTTACAAAATTTTGTAATTCTTTAGTAAGATTTGGTGTAATTTCTCTCATATTTATTTACTTAGCTGTTGGCTCCACCTCTATCCCATCTTTCTTAATGCCCCGAATATAAAAATAAAAACTAATTCCTACTCGTCGGAACGGTGGGATTTTCCCGCATAGCGGGATTCCGTTTGCGGAAGAACCCACGACCACCTGAACCAACAATAAAAAAATAACTAATCTAACTTTGTCGGAACGGTGGGATTTGAACCCACGACCACCTGAACCCCATTCAGGTACGCTACCGGGCTGCGCCACGTTCCGAATTTATAATTTAGACGAAATTAATTCTAATACGCCTTTTATCTCCTCGAGGTCTTTTTTAAGCGATGGCTTTTCCTTTTTGCCTGAGGGGTTCGATGAAGCATTTATATCGAATAATGTCGGCTGCTCAGCAGTCTCTGCAGAAGAATTTTTATCGGGCGAATAATCTTCTAAAATCTTTTTAGCTCCTTCAATGGTATACTTTTTATCCCTGAGCAGGCTTTTGATCTGCAGAATAACCTGGATATCTTTATTAGTATAAATCCTGTTACCTGCCCTGTTTTTCTGTGGCTTTAATTGCTCAAACTCAGTTTCCCAGTATCTTAAAACATACTGTTCCATCTCGGTAATTTTGCTCACTTCGCTGATGGAATAATAAAGTTTTTTTATTGAAAGATCTTTCATCAACAGCAATAAAATTTTGAGATAAAAATAAGTAATAGACTATTTAATATCAATATTTATATCCACTAATGAATAATTACTTTAAGTATGGATTATAATTTGTTTTCTTTGGTAACAATATCAATCAGTTCGCTAATATCGCTCAATTCATAATCGGCATAATGATATTTTGTATCGAATGTGTCGCCATACCTGGCAAATGCTGTTTTCATACCAATTTTTTTAGCGCCTTCAATATCCCGCTCAGCCCAATCACCAACCATTAATCCCTCTTCCGGCTTAATTTTAAGCTTGTCCAACATTTTTATAAATGGTGCGGGACTCGGTTTTCTTTCCTTTGTATCTTCGAAAGTTACGACAGCATCAAAAATATGGTGGAAATTTAAAAAGGCCAATCTCAGCCAGGCTTCTTTAGCCGGAGCATCGGAGAGGATTCCCATTTTAATTCCAAGCTTCAACAATTGGTTTAATGTGGAATAGACATGCGGATAAGGAATCAAAGCTGCTTCTCTCGCTCTTCTGTATGCAACTATTCCAGCCGAAAGTATTTTATAGTCAACTTCATTCAATACCCTCTGAAGGAGAACATCAAAGACCTTCTGATACTCGATTCCCTGCTCTTTGTATATTTCATCAATGATTCGGTTGGCTTCTTCGTGAGTAATCTTAAGCCCGGCATCAATCATAGCAGGAATAGCTTCCTCAATTGAACGGCGTTTCATTTTCATGAAATCTACGAGCGTATTATCAAGATCAAATACAATTGCTTTAATCACTTCAGTTTGCTTTCTTTTTTATGAGTTTAGTTAAAAGATATGCTCCTGCCAGGTAGCTATTTTCCTTGAAGCCTGAAACGTATCCGTTACAACCCGAAGCTGTAATTAAAGTTTGTCTGTATTCTTCACGGTTAACGAGATGGGATAAATGTACTTCAACTTTGGGAATCCTGCACGCTTCCAATGCATCTCTTATAGCTACAGAAGTATGTGCATAACCCCCGGGATTGATAATTAATCCCATAAAAACAGCTTGCGCCTTTTGAATCTTTTCAACAATTTCTCCTTCATTGTTTGACTGGAAAAATGTAAAGGAAATTTTGGGAAATTCCTTTTTTAGCAACGATTCAATCTTTGTTAGAGATAACTTGCCATAATGTGATTTATCTCTTTTACCAAGAAGGTTTAAGTTCGGACCATTAATGCAGATTATCTTCATGCTGTTTCCGCCATTTCATCAATAACATCTCTCAGCCTGGGAGTTAAATAAATCTCATCGACCCCAAGCTCTTTAAGTGCCATTGATAATATAATTACTTTCCTCTGGAGAGATGCCAGTTTGTTAACTACAATAACTTTATTATCCTTTAAAATACAATATCCTCCTTTAAAATCACCCTTTTCAAAACGTACCTCTGCTCCGAGTTGCATCGCAACTGATTTCAACTCTTGTATCAATTCTTCGAATTCTTTCTCTTTTATTTTCAATGTTTTTCTGTTATTATTTTTTTAGTTAACGGTTGAAAGATAATCAGGTAAATAACAGCAAAGTAACAAAATATTTCTATAACCGGGAAGCTGCTAAATACTTTAAAGCGCTCAATTATGAAGTTTAGTACTTCTGCAGAGTTAAAGGCATCGCTCGTCAAAAGCCCTACAACTTTATAATCTATACTCATAAGATAGGCTTCAAAAGGAAAAGTTAAAAATATTATTAGCGTGATAATAAACAACCAGCCGTTATTTTTCAGGCTGAGTTTTGCTGTTACAAGAAAGAGTATAAAAAAAATAAAGAAGACCGAATACGATGCTAAAGTAACCCAGAAAGCAGGTAATAAAGTACTAAATATTCCATCAAGGTTTTGAGGGGTTACGTAGTCTTTTAAAACAAAATCTTTTTCCTGGAATAAGCGGTAAGTAACAAATAACCTTGTAATATAACTGCCTAACCAGACTGCCCCCGACAAGCAGGTTATGTAAAGAGTGTAGCTGGAAAACTTGTTCAGATTTTTCATAAGTTTGATTTACTTACAATGAAAAATATAAAAAAAATATGACTGTTGCTTCGATTGATATGGGGACAAATACCATCCTGCTACTCATTGCCAAGGTAAATTTAGAATCAGACAAAATAAAAACGCTGGAGAATTTTTACAGAATACCGAGAATAGGAAAAGGATTATTGCCCGGGAATCCTATCCCTGATGAAAATATTAAAAGAATGTTCGGTGTGCTCGATGAGTATTCTGAAATCATTAACAAATACGGATGTGAAAAGATATTGGTAACCGGAACAAACGCTTTCAGGATTGCTTCAAATACATCCACCATCATAGAAAAAATAAAAGAAAAATTCGGATATGAACTGAATGTCGTTCCCGGCAAAGATGAAGCAAAACTCTCTTATTTAGGAGCTACTGAAGATTATTACGGGCACAAAAATTTATTAGTTATTGATATCGGTGGCGGAAGTACAGAAATATCACATGGAACCGATAGTAGTATCCATTTCAGCAAAAGTTATCCGGTTGGAGTTGTTACTCTAACTGAAAAGCTTTTCAAGTCAGATCCTCCATCTATTGAAAATGTAAATAATTTTATTGAATATTTGCAGGATTTTATAAACAATGTTTCCGATAACGCAGGAGAAATTGATACTGGAATTGCTATTGCAGGAACACCGACAACTCTTGCTTGTATCAAGCTCAACCTGAAAGATTACAACGAGGAATTAGTTGAAGGTTCTACTCTCAGTAAAGAAGAATTAAATAATTTTATTAAGGAATTATCAAAACTAAGTTCAAAAGATATTGTTCAAAAATATTCAATAGTTGTAAAAGGAAGAGAAGATGTTCTGCTTGCCGGGACAATAATTTTATCGGAAATTGTTAACCGGTTAAATCTCCCTGAAATAAAAGTAAGTACAAAGGGAATAAGATATGGGGCAATTGTATACTGGATTAATTCCCGAAAGTCTTCTCACTGATTCATTTCTTTAAGAATCTCCCTGTAGGTTGAGATAAAAAAGTTTATGTGTTCCTTATCAGCAATTAGCGGAGGCAAAATTCTTATCACATTTTGATTTGTACAATTAACCAGGGTTTTCCTATCCCTGAATTGTTCAACAAGTTTTGAACATTCATAATTATGTTCTATTCCAATCATATAACCCTTTCCCCTGACCTCTTTTATATCTTTCGGAAATTCTTCTTTAAGTTTTGATAAAAGATCAATTAAGTATTCCCCGTTTTCTTTTACCCGGGTAAGAAGTCCTTCTTCAAAAACTTTTTCCAGAATTACATTTCCCGCCGCACAAGCGACGGGATTGCCTCCAAAAGTCGTCCCATGATTTCCGGCAGTTAAAATATCCTTCAGTTCTTCTGATACCAAAAATGCCCCAAGTGGTAGCCCACCGCCGACAGATTTTGCAACAACTACAATATCTGGTTTAACGTTGTAATATTCATAAGCAAAAGCTTTTCCCGTTCTTCCTAATCCACACTGAATTTCATCTGCAACAAGCAGAAAAGAAAATTCTTTTCTAAGCTTTTCAATATTTTTCACAAATTCTCCGGAAGCAGGAAATATTCCGCCTTCTCCCTGGATAAACTCTATAAATATAGCCGCCGTGTTACTATCAACTTTAGCTAAAAGATCTTCCGAGTCATTAAATTTTATATACCCGATATTCTGTAATAACGGTTCAAACCCTTGCTGATATTTTTCACTTGCAGTAAGAGTTAAAGCTCCGTAGGTCCTTCCATGAAAACCGCCGGTGAATGTATAAATCTTTTTATCTTTCCCTTTGACTTTTCTTATAATTTTTATTACACCTTCATTTGCCTCAGTGCCGCTGTTAGAAAGGAAAACTCCGGACATCCCGGAATATTTAATCAGCTTTTCTGCAAACCGGATTTGCGGTTCTGTAATAAAATAATTTGATAAATGTATGTACTTTGATATCTGATCGCTTATTGCTTCGTTTACAGCAGGATGAGCATAACCCAGTGCATTTACTGCAAGCCCGGAAAAGAAATCGAGATATTTATTCCCTTCTTTATCATACAAATAAACTCCTTCACCTTTTACAATTTCAAGAGGAATTCTCTTATAAGTTGAAATAAAAAGTTCTTTTTCTTTTTCAAAAATGTTATTCATTTCCTCTCATAATCTTAATTAAATAAGTTAATGGATAAAAAATAAAGTGAAATATAAAATACTATTTGGATTGTAATTCCAAATTTCAAAGAATACAGAATATTATTAGTCTGAACTTTAATTGCTGAGACAGTCAGAAAAATACTCCAGACAATTATTATTAATTCAAAGGATAAAAGGACATAGGCTAATGTCTCTTTCAAATGGAATGGAGATGGCAAATAAGAAAAAAGATACCCGCCAAATAAAATCAGTTCTATCGGGAAAAGTATCACAAAACCAAATATATATGGAATATAAGAATAAGTGAGTATCGAAAAGTTATCCAAGAACCTTGTTTGAACTCCTAATTTTCCTGTTATTGTTTTAAAAAGACCGGTAAATAACAATATAAACAGAACTAAAAACAAGAGCGTAAGAACGTAGTCTAGTAAATAATTTGAAAACCCGGCTTTCCCTTTAAGGAAGAAAATTTTGATAAAAATGCCGTTCACAAGTAACTTTCCTGAGATTAGTATAATTACAAACAGGAGAAAGTTTTTGTGTTCTGAATTAACAATAGTTTTAAAAGCTTTGGAAGGACTCTCAATCAAAAGAGCAATTGTTTTCCATAAGTCTATATTATAAACTTTCTCCCTGAGATATGACTTACAGTTCTGGCAGATAAGCCCATAAAAAGGATTTTCAGAATTACAGTTTTTACAAACGACGACATTCTTCATCTGAAAGAGCAACCTGAATTTAGAAAAATTTATCAGAAGTTTATCCTTAAATTAAGCATTGGATTATTATTAAATGAATCTTCCGTCACATTAAAATCAAAAAGATGTGCATCGACATAAGCATCAACAAGGTTCAGCAAATAAACAAGTCCCATATATATTGTAAATAAATCTCTCTGGTCGCGATAAAAATCTCTGAAGTCTTTATTCCTTTTAGTAGGAATTTGAATGTATAGTAATTGCCCATCTTTATATAAATCATCATTGTAAATCCAACCGTAAACAAGTAACCCGCTAATCGCCCAAATAATTGGTGCTTTGATGTAAGATTCATTATAGATTTGCCCAAGACCAGGAATTACTGCGCTTTGCAGTACAGCAAACCAGGGAGATTTTGCCATCACAAAAATGGAATCGGGTTTATCTTCGGAAGTAGTATCCTGTTGTGAGAATACAACTGATGAAAGAATAAGAACCAGGATTAAACTCTTAACTGTAATTTTTGCTAATGGTTTCAAAAAGTTCAAAGAGCCTTTCTAATTCATCGGCTGAATAAAATTCAATTACTATCTCACCCGTACCGTCTATTTTTTTTCTACACATTACTTTTGTACCAAATATTTTTTGAAGCTTGTCCTCTATGTCTCTCATTTCGGTACCGCTGGAAACCTGTGGTGTGAGTGTATATGTTCTTTTCTTCAGATCGGGAGACATCGATAATTTTCTTACAAGATACTCGACTTTTCTTACTGAAAGATTTCCTGCCCTTATTTTTCTCAAAGCTTCAAGCTGTAGTTCGGAGCTCGAAAGATTTATCAAGGCTCTTGCATGACCTGCTGTTATTTCTTCTTTTATTAAACTATCCTGTATCTCTTGCGGCAATTTTAATAAACGAATTGTATTTGCCACAGTTGTTCTGTCTTTACCTACTTTTTCGGCAATCTGTTCTTGTGTAAGATGACATTCTTCCATAAGTCTTTTATAAGCAGAACCAATCTCGATCGGGTTTAGTTTCTCCCTCTGGATGTTCTCGATTAATGCCAAAGCAAGCATCGCTTCTTCAGTATCAACTTTAATGATGTAAGCCGGAATGTCTCTCATTCCAATTTCACTACAGGCTTTGAGTCTTCTTTCCCCGGAAATCAATTCATAATGTGTTGAAGATTTCCTCCGCACAGTAATCGGCTGAATGAGACCATTTGACAAAATGGATTTTTTTAATTCTTCAAAAGCCTCTGGTTCGAAATGAGTTCTCGGTTGATAAGGATTAGGAGAAACATTCGCTACAGGTATTTTCGCAAGCACATCAGTTTGTTCCCCGTCATCTTTGTTCAAATTTGAATAATCAACAGAAGCTTCTCCTTGCTTAAATCCCTGAGGATTCATCAGGGCATCGAGTCCCCTTCCTAAACCTGTTTTCATTTTACTCATCTTTTAATTTATTCATTTACTTTTAATTTCATTTCTTTCAAGCAGCTCGGAAGCAAGAGACATATAATTCTTCGATCCGGTAGAAACCGCATCGTAAAGGATGATAGGTTTCCCATAACTCGGTGCTTCCGATATCCGAACATTTCTATGTATAACTGTTTTGAATACTTTATCACCAAAATATTTCCTCACTTCTTCAGCTACTTGTTGTGAAAGCCTGAGCCTGGAATCGAACATTGTTAATAAAACACCTTCGATCGATAAACTCGTATTAAAATGTTGTTTTACAATATTAATAGTATTCAGCAATTGTCCAAGTCCTTCCAGGGCAAAATATTCACACTGAACAGGGATAAGTACAGAATGCGAAGCTGTCAAAGCGTTCAATGTTAATAAACCTAAAGACGGAGGGCAATCAATAATAATGAAATCATAATTCTGCTCTGCTTCCAAAAGAGTATTTTTTAGTAATGTTTCCCTGTTAGGAAAATCTACCATTTCTATTTCTGCTCCAACAAGGTTAATATTTGACGGCAGGATATCCATAAAGGGCATATAAGTGCTGATAATAACTTCATTAATTTTTTTTGTCCCGATCAGCACCTCGTAAACTGAAGGATTATGATTACTTATACCAATCCCGGAGGATGAATTTGCCTGGGGATCTATATCAATAAGTAAAGTTCTTTTTTCTCCAGCTGCCAGGAGTGAGGAAACGTTTATTGAAGTCGTAGTTTTACCTACTCCCCCCTTCTGGTTAGCTATAGAAATTATTTTAGCCAATTAACCCTCTGTGCTGTACGGAAATATATTATTTCTGTAAAGATACATTAGAAAAACTTTGTTGAAAAGATATATATAATAAAATTTAAAGTGTTATCTCCTCGCCGTAATCCATTACTTTACATTTGAATCCGGCTTTTTCAACTTTGGTTTTAAACTCAAGTGGGTCAGCTTTTATTACAGGAAAAGTATTATAGTGCATCGGTATAGCAATATCCGGATGAACAAATTCTACAGCTTTAACAGCATCTGTTATTCCCATGGTAAAGTTATCACCAATAGGTAAAAGCATGTAATTTATTGTATTCAATTCACCAATCAGTTTCATATCGTAGAATAAACCTGTATCTCCTGTATGATATACATTCTTGCCACTAATGCTCAAGATTATTCCTGCCGGTTCTCCCGAATAAGTTTGGTCAGGTGTCATCGATCCATGATGCGCTATTGTGAATTTAACCCTTCCGAAATCAAAATTATGTCCTCCACCAATATGCATATTATGTGCTTTGAATCCTTTGCTAATACAATAGTTTGCCAGTTCGTTAACACAAATAAAAAGCGTTTTTGCTCTATCTGCAATTTTAAATGAATCGCCTAAATGATCTCCATGACCATGAGAGAGAATAATATAATCTGCATTTAAATCTTTAGATTTAACCGGTGATAAAGGATTGCCGTCCAGATATGGATCTATCAATATTATTTTGCTGTTATCGGTCGTTACCTGGAAAGCGGAGTGTCCGAAATATCTTAATTTCATGGTTCATACTCCCTTCTTGTTATTAAGAGAGAA
>MGZZ01000008.1 GCA_001802795.1 Ignavibacteria bacterium GWC2_36_12
CGTAATTGGCCTTTTCTAAGGGACAGGAGGATTGATACTTATCAGGATATTTCCAAGAGATTTTTGAAATGATTTTAAGATTTCAAATCTCAAATCTAAATTAGATATGGATTCGAAAGAATTAAAGAATAGAGTTTATAAATTTTCAGTTTCAATAATAAAATTTGTTAATGAATTAGAAGTCAAGAAAATTAATATTTCTTTAATTGATCAATTGGTCAGATCGGCTACTTCGATTGGTGCTAACATGATTGAAGCAAGGGCAGCACACTCTAAAAAAGATTTTATTAAGTTTTACGAAATATCTCTTAAATCTTCTAATGAAACTAAATATTGGTTATGTTTAATTAGGGATGCATTAAATATTGAAAAGAAAACAAAAGAACTTTTAAATGAGGCAAACGAAATTTCAAAGATAATAGCTTCTTCAATTATTACTATGAAATCAAAACCAGGATTTGTAAAAGAACCTTATGAACCTTATAATTCTTTTAACATTTAAGATTTGAAATTTGAAACCTGCCTGACGGCAGTCAGGTTTGAATTTTGAGATATTAACATTTGAGATTTGAAATTTGAAATTTGAGATTTTCCCCGAATGGCACTCCCACGAAGCTACCTGGCTTGGCTGGCCTCACAATAAAGAAGACTGGCCGGGAAAATTTTCACCTATTCCCTGGGTTTATGGGGAGATTGTACGATACATTTCACGCGGGGAAAAAGTAAGAATTGTTGTTGAAGATAAAGAACATGAGGCAAAAGCCGATAAGGTTCTTAAAGTTATTGGTATGGATTTTGAAAACATTGAATTCTACAAGTTAAAAACAAACCGGGGGTGGATGAGGGATTCGGGCCCTGCATTTGTTAAAGATGAAAGAGGGAAAATATCGGCTGTGCATTTTAAGTTTAATGCATGGACCAAGTATGATAACTTTAAGAAAGACGAGAAACTTCCGAAGTTCATTTCAGAAAAATTTAATCTAAAAAGAACAGTTGCAGAACATAAAGGAAAACATGTTGTTCTTGAAGGGGGCAGCATCGATTATAATGGAAACGGGACTTTGTTAACTACTGAAGAATGTTTGATGGATGAAAAAGTCCAGGTTAGAAATCCCGGTTTTACAAAAAAAGATTACGAGGATGTTTTTAAAAAGTATTTTGGAATTACAAACACTATCTGGCTCGGAAAAGGAATTGCGGGAGATGATACACACGGACACATTGATGACCTTTGCAGGTTTGTAAATAATGATACTGTTGTGCTTGTGGAAGAAAAGAATCCGGGTGATGATAACTATAAAATTTTAAATGAGAACAAGGAAAGATTGCAGGATGCAAAATTAGAAGATGGTTCAAAATTAAATGTGGTTTCTTTGCCTATGCCTTCTCCTGTTATCTTTAAGGGAGAAAGACTTCCTGCAAGTTATGCTAACTTTTACTTTTCAAATTATGCAGTTCTTGTACCGACTTTTAATGATCCGAATGACAAAAAAGCTTTAGGAATTTTATCTGAGTTAATAACTGACCGCCCTGTAATCGGAATTCATTCTGTTGATCTTGTCTGGGGATTAGGAACCCTGCATTGCCTTACTCACGAGCAGCCGGGTTAAAATTCAAATTTCAAATTTCAAATCTGGCTGCCGTCAGGCAGGTCTCAAATCTTTTTAAAATAAAATTTTAAAAGATTCTCTTATCATTCAAATTTGAAATTTGAGATTTAAGATTTGAGATTAAGTTTGGTTTTCCCTCAAAATCCCATTAAGTTTTATATGTGAATTATTGATTCTATTTACGGAGGAAAACGATTGTGATTATAGCCATTCCTAAGGAAATACTTATGGGGGAGAACAGAGTTGCCACAGTTCCCGATGTAGTTCCCAAACTTATAAAAGCAGGATTTGAGGTTCATATTGAAAAAAGTGCAGGCTTAAATGCTGGTTTCACAGATGAAAAATATAAATCTGCAGGAGCCCAAATTGTAGATAATTTACAGGAGCTTTATTCATCTGCAGATATAGTTTTTAAGGCTCAGCGACCAATAGAACATCCCGAACTTAAAAAGCACGAGCTCGATCTTATGAAAGAGGGGACACTGCTTGTTACTTTTCTCTATCCTTTAAATTATCCCGATGTTGCAAAGAAATGTGCAGAAAAAGGAATCAATGTAATTTCAATGGATATGATTCCGAGGACAACTCTTGCCCAAAAAATGGATGCACTTAGTTCACAGGCAAACCTTGCAGGTTATAAAAGTGTTATAATGTGTGCAAATGAACTTGGGAAAATCTTTCCATTGATGATGACAGCAGCCGGAACAATCTCTCCTGCAAAAGTTGTTATTATGGGAGCGGGAGTTGCTGGTTTGCAAGCGCTCGGTACCGCTAAAAGATTAGGCGCAGTTGTGGAGGTTTCAGATATTCGTCCTGCAGTTAAAGAAGAAGTACAATCTCTCGGTGGAAGATTTATTGAAGTCGAAACGGATGAAAGTATGCAGGATGCCGGAGGTTATGCAAAAGAAGCATCGGAAGAATTTCTTAAGAAACAGAAGGAGCTTATTTTCAAACATATTACTGAAGCCGATATTGTAATTACCACAGCGCTTGTTCCCGGCAGAAAAGCACCGGTTCTTGTTACAGAAGAAATGGTGAAAAATATGAGACCGGGCAGTGTCGTTCTCGATATGGCGGTCGAGTTTGGCGGCAACTGTGAAGTAAGTGAAAAAGGAAAAACTGTTAAGAAGTATGGAGTTACAATAATTGGCGAACCGAATTTGCCGAGCCTCGTTCCGAATCATTCGAGCGAGATGTACTCTAAAAATCTTTTAAGCTTAATAACTCATATAGGAAAAGAGGGGAAAGTAGAATTGAATCTTGAGGATGAAATTGTAAAGGGGAGTCTCATCACTTATAAAAAAGAAGTAGTAAACCCGCGTGTTAAGGAATTGATAAAATAGTTAGTATTGGATAAATGGAGCTATCATCAGAAAAAATTTGTAGAACCAGCCCACTCAAGGAAGGAAAATGTTTATGGAGAATTTAACTTTTTTAATGCACATATATGTTTTTGTGCTGGCAATATTTGTAGGCTTTGAATTGATAACGAAAGTCCCGCCGACTTTGCACACGCCTCTAATGTCGGGCTCAAATGCAATTTCGGGAATTACAATTGTTGGTGCTTTGTTAAGTGCAGGGCTTGAACAATTTACAATCAGTACAATACTCGGAATGGTTGCAGTAATCTTTGCAATGATAAATGTTGTGGGTGGTTTCCTGGTCACCGACAGAATGTTAAAAATGTTCAAGAAGAAAAAGTGAGGATAGAAAATGAGAATCGTAATTGAAATAACTTATTTAGTTTCCTCGATCTTTTTCATCTTCGGAATTAAATATCTTGGTTCGCCAAAAACTGCGCGCAAAGGCAATCTCTTTGCCTCAATCGGAATGTTGATGGCAATTGTCATCACTTTGTTCGATCAGCATGTACTTACTTTTGAATGGATAATAATAGGAGTAATAATAGGTTCAACTGTCGGAGTTATACTCGCTGTAAAAGTTCCGATGACAGGGATGCCGCAGATGGTTGGAATGCTGAATGGTTTTGGAGGCGGCGCTTCAACTCTGGTTGCACTTGCAGAATACCATAGAATTAATCCTAACTACCCGGTTGACCTTGGTTTACCCTTTAATCTTCCTATTGACCAGGGAATTGCAATCATACTCAGCTTGTTGATCGGCGGAGTAACATTCACAGGCTCTATGATTGCTTTTGGAAAACTACAAGGGCTTGTTACAGGCAGAGTTGTTAAATATCCTTTGCAGCATCCTTTAAATCTTATTTTGCTGCTCGCTATAATTGCAGGAGGAATATATATAGTAATTAATCCCGGCTCAATTTCATTAGTAGTAATAATAACATTTGTTTCTCTTCTGCTTGGAGTTCTTCTTGTTCTGCCGATTGGCGGTGCAGATATGCCTGTAGCAATATCGCTGTTAAATTCATATTCGGGAATTGCAGGTTCCACAACCGGATTTGTTCTAGGGAATAATGAATTAATTATTGCAGGTGCACTTGTCGGAGCTTCGGGAATTATTCTTACTCTCATTATGTGCCGTGGAATGAACAGGTCATTAATGAATGTATTGCTTGGAGGCTGGGCTTCGGCAGGAACTGCAGGTACGGCAACGGGTACGACTTCTCCCAAAGGCGATGTTAAATCAATCGATGCTGAAGAGCTTGCAATGCTTCTCGATTCGGTTAGCAGTGTTATTGTTGTTCCCGGTTATGGAATGGCTGTAGCCCAGGCTCAGCATGCAGTACGTGATTTAATGAATGTACTAGAAAAGAAAGGTGTTAATGTCCGTTTTGCGATTCATCCCGTCGCGGGAAGAATGCCGGGACATATGAACGTTCTGCTTGCAGAAGCCCAGGTCCCTTATGATAAGCTTTTTGCAATGGAAGATATTAATGATGATTTCTCAAACACGGACGTTGTAATTGTAATTGGTGCTAACGATGTTGTTAATCCTGCTGCACGCCACGACCAGAGCAGCCCGATTTACGGAATGCCGATTCTCAATGTGGATTATGCAAAGACGGTTGTAATAAATAAACGTTCTCTTAATGTAGGTTATGCAGGAATTGATAATGAACTGTTCTTCTATCCAAATGCACTTATGTATTTTGGCGATGCTAAAGATGCAATGACAAAGTTGACGAATGAGATAAAGAACCTGTAAGATTACGTCTGCCTACTGCAGGCAGGGATTGCGGATTTTTAATTCCGGGTTTACGAATTTTGAATTTTGAGTTTTGAATTTCAAGATCTCATTTACTAAAAATTTATTTAAAGAGTTTTTGGTGAACAAACTTATCTTTTCTTTCTTTTTCCTTTTGATATTTAATTTTGCATCCGAGATTTTTTCTCAAAACAAAAATGAATTTGTAACCGATCTTTTTACTCTTGCCTTAAATAATAATTCTCTTTCTGTCCTGGATAAGAAGGAAAGCCAGATATATTCGAATGAGTTCCAGAACCCGGCAGGTTATTTATCGGACCTCAACATGGATGGCAACGACGAATTTTTAGTAAAAGATGCCGTTAGCGTTGATAACAAAGCCCGGTATGAACTATATATCTATAATCTTCTGGATACATTTTTTTTAGCAGGTAAAATAAATTCCGGAACTACGGAGCCATACGAAGCTGAATCAGGGGAAATAGAGGGACTTATTATTGTCGCCGGAAATTCTGATTTTTCATTTATGAATAAAGATAGTGAATTTTTATTATTACCTATAAATTGCTGGAAATTTGAAGAGGGAAAAATCTCTATTGTAAATTCTGAAATTTATGATTCCTTCATAACTGAAAACAATAATATACTTTTAACTTTAGATAGTTTTTTTGTAGAAAACGGAAACGATTGTAACTCATCATCAAGAATTAAGTCTTTTATTGGCTCAGCATATATAAATTATCTTAATGCGGGAGAAAATTCAGTTGCCTCTAATTTTATTGAGACATATTATTCATGTGACGATGCGGCACAGTTCAAACAAGAACTGGACAACATTTTTTCAAAAGAGAATAATTGATACGACTAACTATGAATTATAGAATAACATTGTTGATATTTTTTTTACTCCCGCTGTCGTTCTCATTCTCTGAGGATGTTATTATAAAAAGCCTGAGAGTATATTCTTCCAATGATGAAACCTTGCTGCCTGTTATTTCTGAAGGTAGCAATATTACAATTGAGTTTGATATAGAATCGGAATTTGAGCCGAACCTGAATATTATTTTCAGATTTTGTGATAAAGACTGGAATCCTACGGATAATATTTTTCTAACAAACTTGGGGAAAAATACTGCCTACTTCCTTGAGCTAAAAACATTACCTACAACCGTGGAAAATGCAAAGTATCATTTTAAAGATATCTTCCCTGGAAATTATGATGATGTTGAATTTCCTTTTTCCGGCAAATGGATGTTTTATGTTACAGAGTCGAATGATTCCTCAATAGTATATGCTTCCGGAAGGTTCTATGTGATACTGAATGAAATCAAACTGAATGTTACTTTAAAAAGAGAACAGCTGGAGGATAAAGTATATTCACCGGCTGACCTGGCGAAAGCATTCAATATAACTGCCGCATTTAATATCCCCGATGAAATGTTTCCACAATTTGTAGATCACCTCGAAATAATTGAGAATCAAAAAATATATCAACCTGTAATTGTTGACCGGAATTTCAATACAAACCGGAGGCAGTTTTACTGGGATGGCAACAGGAAATTTTCTTTTACAGCAAGAGATATTTATCCTGTGAAAGAATACAGGCAAACTGATTTAAGAAATATTAATGTATTCAACAGCAAAGATGTTAAAGCTCAGTTCGACGGTATTGAATATTCAAGATTTTTCAAGGAAGCAAAGAAGGATTTAAATGGCGGTTCTATTTTAACTAATTTTAACAATGAGTTTGCTACTTATCTTAACGTTACTTTTTCTGTAAGACCTCCTGAAGAAAATAGAGGCAATATATTTTTAACAGGTGTTTTCAACAACTGGCAGCTCCTTCCGGAATATGAACTTGCAAATGATTATGGTTTGTACACCAAAACAATAGAACTCAAGCGTGGAGCTTACGATTACCAGTATGTAGTAGCCGATGTAATAAACGGTGTAATTAAAAATGATGATTGGCTTCTGCTCGAAGGTAATACATGGGAAACCTCAAATGTTTATCATGTATTTTTATATTATAAAGATCCGAATTATGGCGGTTACGACAGGATAATTGGTTATTCAAAAATTATAAGCCGGTAAGAATGGATAAATTAAAAGTCGGTATTATAGGAGTTGGTCATCTCGGTAAATTACATACCAAAATGTTCTCGGGCATAAAAAACTGTGAACTCATAGGGATTTATGATATTGATTTATCGAATGCTCATTCTGTTGGGGATGAACTTAAAGTTAAAGTTTTTGAAAGCGAGGAATCATTACTTAACGTTGTAAACGCTGCATCGGTTGCGGTAACGACTTCCGCACATTACGAAGTTGCAAAACGATGTCTTGAGAGAGGAATTCATATCTTTATAGAAAAGCCAATAACTTCAACAATAACTGAAGCAGAAACGTTGGTAAAATTGGCTTCGGATAAAAAGTTAACTCTCCAGGTGGGTCACATCGAAAGGTTTAACCCTGCTCTTGTTTCTCTTGAAAAATATATAATAAATCCGTTGTTTATCCAAAGCGACAGACTTTCACAGTTTAATCCGCGGGGAACTGATGTAGCCGTTGTGCTGGATCTTATGATACATGATATTGACGTAATATTAAGCCTGATAAAAAGTGAAGTGAAAAGAATAGATGCGAACGGTGTTCCTGTTGTTTCGGATAATGTTGATATAGCAAATGCAAGAATACAATTTGAAAACGGCGCCGTTGCAAATGTTACTGCGAGCAGAATATCGCAAAAGAAAATGCGAAAGATGAGAATTTGGCAGAGAGATAATTATATTGCACTCGATTTTGTAACAGGTGCTTCAGAAATGTACAGGCTGCTGCCTCTTGGTGAAAATATATCTGCGGGAGTTCCTTTTGGCGAAATAGGAGTTGGAGGAAATAAAAAGAAATTATTTTATGAACAGCCTGAAACTAAAGAGATAAATGCCCTTAGTTATGAACTTGAATTATTTATTAACGCTGTAATTAATAAGACCCGTCCTGTTGTTTCAGGGGAAGACGGGTTACGTGCCCTGGCTGTTGCTGACGACATAATTAAAAAGATTGAAGAGTCGAAACTGAGAATGGGATGAGGTAAACGACATATCTTCCGGATATTTTTCGCTTTAATTTTACGTTTGTGCTTTGGTTTTATCAATAAAGTTAGGTTTAGCAAAGAAATCAAATAACAAAACAATCTTTAGATTCGTCTTTTAACTAAAACAACAAACTTAATTTATCTATAATCTTTACCGGGCATCATAGGAGCAACATTTATCAATATCGGATGATATGATTATCTTCACGTATGCGATTTTTATTCTTAATATTTTTTCTGACTTTTGCACTTTATTCCTTTCCCCAGGAAAATGATACATTAAGTGTTATTGATTCATTACAAACTCCCTTTCTGCAGGACAGTCTTTCGGTTCCCGATACCCTGACTAAAAAAACTTACGACGTTGATACTGTTATATATACTGATGCTTCAGATTCTTTGATTTTTTATGTGAAAAAAAAGAAGATGAATATTTACGGCGATGCTTCTATTCAGTATAAGCAAACCGATCTTAAGAGCGCAAACATTTTTGTCGATTTTCAATCAAACAATATTGATGCGGAAGGAGTTCCATCTGATACAATTCCCGATAAATATAAAGGAACACCAGTCTTAAAAGAAGGAGCCGATGTTTATAATGGTTTTAGGATGAGATATAATTTTAAAACCAAAAGAGGATTTATATCCGCAGCAGGAACGGAAAGCGATGGGGCTGTTTATACGGGGGCAAAAATCAACAAGGTCGATGAAGAAACATATTTCATAGAAGATGGAATTTATACTACCTGTGAGAGCGATACGCCTGACTATTATTTTTATGCTCCGGAAATGAAAGTTATTAACAAAGAGCAGATAGTTGCCAAATGGATATGGCTTCATTTCGGAGGAACTCCTTTTCCTATTCCGTTACCTTTTGCTATCTTTCCAATCGAGTCGGGAAGACGATCTGGGATAATCCCGCCTGTTTTTGGAGAAGATGGCACTTACGGCAGGTACTTTTCGCGCTTCGGATATTTTTGGGCTATAAGCGATTATATGGATCTGGTTCTTACATCGGATTATTATACAAGGGGAAGCTTCAATATTAATTCACGCTTCAGGTATGCAAAGAGGTATGAGTTTACCGGCAGCCTTGAAGGA
>MGZZ01000009.1 GCA_001802795.1 Ignavibacteria bacterium GWC2_36_12
AAAGACCGACCTGAAATAGTGAAGCTGACAAAATATTATAATGAAGGGAAAGCTATCCCGTGGAAAAGAATTCATAAGGTACCTGACTTCGCATATTTTAATCACAGTGTTCATGTTAACAAAGGAATTGATTGTGTTCATTGCCATGGCGATGTAAGGCAAATGGAAGTTGTCGGACAGATGAATTCATTTACAATGGCATCCTGTCTCGATTGCCATAGAAATGCGCATGAAAAGCTTCCCGAGCTTAAAAATATTAATAATGGTCCCGAATATTGCTGGGCTTGTCACAGGTAAATCCGAATGGAAAGTAAACAGAACAAAATAGTTAGAAAGAAGTTTTTTAATAATATCTCCAAAGGTTTTGTAGGATTTCTCTTATTTAATTCTTTTCCGTTCAAAATTTTTGGTAAAGATTTTTTAAAGAATAAGGAAGTAGAAGTTAAGATTAATCCTAATGCTGTTGTAAGAAAGAAGAATGGAAAGAAGAATGTCTGAAGTAAAAGAAAGCTTAAAAAATAATTTGGTGCCTGAGAAGGTCGAACCGACTTACTGGAAAAGCTTTAAAGAACTTCATAACAGTAATGAATTTATAGAAGCGTCTCACCACGAATTTAAAGATGGTGTAACGGATGAGTTTGAGCTTTCAAAACTTTCTCATTTATCAAGAAGAAAGTTTCTTGCTTTACTCGGAGCTTCAGCAGCGTTAGCCGGTGCAGGTTGTGCAGATTACAGGGATAAGGGAGAAATTATTCCTTATACCAAAAAACCTGAAGAAATAATTCCCGGCAAAGCAAATTATTATGCTTCTTTTTCTAACTGCTGTAAGTGCAGATGTGGAATTTTAATTAAGACAAGAGAAGGGCGCCCGGTAAAGGTCGATGGCAACCCGGATAACCCTGTGTCACAAGGGAAAATTTGTGCTAAGTGCCAGGCAAGTATTCTCGGTTTGTATGATCCGGAGAGATTAACTTCACCGTTAAAAAAAGCAAGAAATGGAAATTTTGAAAAAATATCCTGGAAATATGTCGATTCCGAAATAAGAAATGCTTTGCTGAAAAGTAACGGCAAAGGAATTGCAATTATAGCTCATACCATTAACTCACCAACAGCGCTTAGTGTACTTGAAGATTTTAGAAAGAAATATCCTAATACACGAATATATTCCTACGAGCTTTTCAGCGAAGAGATTAAAAATTCAGCCTGGAAAAAATGTTACGGCGACAGCCAGTTTCCTTTAATAAGCTGGGATAAGGCTAAAGTTATTCTTTCTCTGGAAAGTGATTTTCTTGGCTCTGAAGGAAATCATATTGAAAATGCAAGACTTTTTTCAAATGGCAGAGATGTTAATAACACCAATAAATTTAATCGCTTGTATGTAGTTGAAGGGAATATGTCCCTTACCGGGATGAATGCAGATTACAGGCTTAGATTAAGACCCGATGCACAATTTGAATTTGTAATGAGCCTGTTGAATGAAGTAGGTAGGAAAATAAATGTAGATGTTGCCGGAAACTACAAGCTTTCTTCATTTGCAAAAAAATATTCCCTGTCCTTAAAAACTTTGAAATATATTATTGATGATTTGATGAAGAACAGGGGAGCAGCAATAGTTTACGCAGGAAATTCTCTTTCAGAGAAAACTCACATTGCTGTAAATTATTTGAATGAAATCCTCGGGAATAAAAATCTTTACAGGAATGAAACTGTTTCGCTTCATCCCTATTCAACTAAAGACGAATGGAGTGAACTTGTTTCATCAATGAATAGCGGAAGAGTCGGTGCGGTAATTCATTTTGATTCTAATCCGGTATTTCATTTGCCGTCTGATTCAGGTTATAAACATGCACTTCAGAAAGTCGATACTGTTATAACTTTAACTGAACTTGAAAGCGAAACGTCTCTCCTGGGAAATTATACCCTCCCTGTAAATCATTCATTTGAAAGTTGGGGAGATGCAAAGACAAGGACAGGTTTTTATTCTATGCAGCAGCCGGTTATTTCGCCTCTTCACGATTCGCGTCAAAAAGAAGCTGCTCTTTTATGCTGGATTGAGAAAGATGATTTTGAATACAAAGAAAATCTTTACCATGAATACCTGGTGAAGAACTGGCAGGAAAATATCTACACGGGTTTGAAAGCCGGACTTCCTTTTAAACAATTCTGGCTTGGAGCTTTACATGATGGCGTTGTAATTTTTAATGAGAATATTCCTTCAACTGCTGGCTTTAATAATTCTGCCTTAGCGGATTTGAACTCAACAGCAGATGTTTCCGGCTTTGCAGTTGTTCTTAAAGAAAGTTATTCAATTGGGGATGGAAGATTTGCCAACAACGGCTGGCTCCAGGAACTGCCGCATCCTGTTTCAAAAGTAACGTGGGATAATTATGCTGCAGTTTCACAAGCAACAGCAAAAGAGCTCGGCATAGATACTAATGATTATATCGAAATAACAATTGAAAAGCGTAAACTTAAAATACCCGTTCTGGTTCAGCCGGGTTCTGCAGATAAAACAATTACAATAGAATCAGGATATGGCAGAACAAAAAGCGGAACAATAGGTACAGGTGTCGGCTTTAATACTAATGTTCTTCTAACTTCTGCTTATGGACTTTCCCACTGGCTGTTTTCATCTGCTCAGGTAAAGAAAGCAGGTGGTTCTTATGAAATTGTTACAACACAGGAACATCAGTCTTTTGATATTGAATTATTAAAAGATGCTGCTCAGAAAAGAGGAATTATTCGTGAAGGAACTGTAAATGAATTTTTGAAAAATCCCCATTTTCTTCATGAGAATTCAGAGCATAAATTGGATACTTTTTATCCTGAATTCCCGTATAAAGATGTTAAATGGGGAATGGCAATAGATCTTAATAAATGTCTTGGCTGTGGTGAATGTGTAGTAGCCTGTACAGCAGAAAATAACGTTCCTGTAGTTGGAAAAGAGCAGGTTAAACGTGGCAGGGAAATGCAGTGGATTAGAATTGACAGGTATTACTCAGGTAGTGTGGAAGAGCCGTCAGTTAGTACACAGCCAATGCTTTGCCAGCATTGTGATCATGCGCCGTGTGAGAATGTTTGTCCTGTTGCAGCAACAACTCATAGTCCTGATGGCTTAAACCAGATGGTTTATAATCGCTGCGTTGGTACGAGATATTGTTCAAATAACTGTCCTTATAAAGTTCGCAGGTTTAATTTCTTTAACTTCAGAGATAATTTCAACGACGGATACCAGCTTGATAATATTTTCAGCCTGGTGTACAATCCTGAAGTTACAGTCAGGTCTCGCGGAGTTATGGAAAAATGCACTTTCTGTGTTCAGAGAATTATGGAAGCAAGAGAAATTGCAACGAGGGAAAAACGTAAGCTTCGTGGATATGATGTGAAAACTGCCTGCCAGGAAGCTTGCCCGACAAATGCAATTGTTTTCGGAGATAGCAATGATAAAGAAGCTGAATTGAGCAAATATCGTAATCATAACCTGGGTTATCATGTACTCGAAGAACTCAACGTTCGACCGAATGTAACGTATATAGCAAAATTAAGAAACACACATACGGAGGAAGTATAAGTGGAAGTGGATTATTCCACAGAAGCGGCTGTTGTCGAAGGTAATCTTAGACTTGCAGAAATTGACAGGATAATTTCTCGTCCTATAGAGGAACGACCCGGTAAAAAATATCTTCTTGCTTTGTCAATTTCATCGTCGTTTCTTCTTATTGGTGCAATTTGTGTCGGGCTGACCTTTTTCTACGGAGTAGGAATGTGGGGTAACAATCAACCTGTAGGCTGGGCATTCGGTATTGTAAATTTTGTATTCTGGATCGGTATTGGTCATGCCGGAACACTTATCTCTGCAATTCTTTTCCTCTTAAGACAAAAATGGAGAACAGGTGTTGCCCGCTTTGCCGAGGCAATGACAATATTTGCTGTTATGACTGCAGGATTATTTCCTATCATACATACGGGACGACCATGGTTGGCAGGTTATCTAACCCCTTATCCGAATCAACACGGTCTCTGGGTAAACCTTAACTCACCTTTGGTTTGGGATGTGTTTGCAGTTTCCACTTACTTTACGATTTCATTGTTGTTCTGGTATATAGGATTGGTTCCCGACTTTGCATCTTTAAGAGATAAGACAATATCAAAAGTAAAAAAGACAATCTATTCAGTATTCAGTTTAGGATGGAGACATTCCAATCGTCACTGGCAGCACTACGAAAAAGCTTATATGATTTTAGCTGGTTTATCAACTCCACTCGTACTTTCTGTTCATTCAATCGTTAGTTTCGATTTTGCAACTTCGATTCTTCCCGGATGGCATACTACAATTTTCCCGCCTTACTTTGTTGCAGGTGCAATCTTTTCCGGGTTTGCAATGGTTGTGACAGTTCTAGTTTTTGTTCGTAAAGTATTTGATATGGAAAATATCATTACATTGAACCATCTCGAAAGAATGAATAAAATTATTCTTGCTACAGGAATGATGGTAGGTTATGCTTATGGGATGGAATTTTTTATAGCATGGTATAGCGGTGTACAATATGAACAATTTGTTTTTATAAACCGTGCTTTCGGTCCTTATGCTTGGGCATACTGGACTATGGTTAGCTGCAACGTCATTTTCCCACAACTATTCTGGTTCAGGAAGATTAGAAGATCGGTTCCCGCTATGTTTATTATTGTAATACTTGTCAATGTAGGAATGTGGTTTGAAAGATTTGTAATTATTGTATCCTCTTTACACAGAGATTTTCTACCTTCAAGCTGGGGTATGTTTGTTCCCACTTTGGTTGATCTTGGAATTTTGCTCGGAAGTTTTGGTCTTTTCTTTACATTGGTGCTTTTATTTGCAAAAACATTGCCGGTTGTTTCTATTTCTGAAATTAAGGCAGTGGCACCCGGTTCACAACCTTCTCATGCAGGAAATCACAATGAATGAAAATAAAAATCTATATGGTGTAACTGCATTATTCGATTCGGCGAATGAGATTATTCATGCAGCGAAAGAAGTAGAAAAGGCTGGTTATAAAAATTTTGATGTGAATACTCCTTATCCGGTTCATGGAATGGACCGTGCTATGGGATTAAAGCGCTCTACAGTTGGTTTTTTCACATTGTTTTTTGGTTTTTCAGGCACAGCATTCATTTTACTATTTGCTTACTGGACTATGTCTGTAAATTACCCAATGGTTATTGGAGGGAAACCGTTTTTTGCGCTTCCGTCTTTTATCCCTGTAACTTTTGAAACAACCGTTTTACTCGGAGGTATTGCAACCGTAGTGGGAATACTTGCTGTATTTTTTAACCTTCCCTCGAACAACCATCCGCTTCACGATACCGATTATATGTGTAGTGTTTCAAACGATAAATATGGAATCGTCATTGAAGCAGAAGATCCTAAATTCAATGAAAATGAAGTAACCGAATTATTAAAAAGACTGGGTGCAAAGAAAATTCATACAGTTATGAATCCCGGGAAAGAATCTTTCCCGATTTTCGAGGGAAGATTTGTTGTATTTCTTATTCTTGTTGTACTGGTTGTTTGTGGAGGTACTTATTTTACTTTAAATAAAGTACTATACCTGGAACCTTTCGACTGGATGTTAGAACAGGATAAATTAATTCCGCAGGAAAAGAGCACTATCTTTACAGACAATAAAGGCATGAGAACCACAATTGAAGGAACGGTTGCCAGAGGATATCTTCCTTATCCTTTTAAAGGTCAAACTATTCCGACAGAAACATTAGCTAATCCTCTTTTGCCGACTAAAAAAGTTCTTGAGTTTGGTAAAGGAAAGTTTTTAACATTTTGCAGTCCTTGTCATGGTAATTATGCTGACGGAGACAGCAGGTTACATGGTCAGTTTCCAAATCCTCCGACTTTACATTCTGCACGGGCTCGTGAATTTGGCGATGGAATGATTTACCATATTATAGTAAATGGGCAGAATACGATGCCTTCGTATGAAACTCAGACAACATCTGAGGAGAGATGGGCAATTATTAATTACATTCGTGCATTACAGAGAGCAAAAAATGCAAAACCTACTGATCTTCAGGAAGTTCAAAAGGAGCTTGGTGTAAATGTTAAATAAAGAATCCGGCTACGTGAAAAAAGAATTGCCCGGAAATATTGCAAAAATAGGAACGGTTTTTTTTGCTGTGGGTTTGATACTTGGAACGGCAGGATATTTTATTGAACCTGTCAGAGCTTCATTCAGTTATCTTGTAGCATTTATGTTTTTAGTTAGTGTTGGAATAGGTTCGCTTTTCCTTGTTGCACTCGAATATTTAGCCGGTGCCGATTGGAGTACACCTTTCAGAAGAGTGAGTGAATTTTTATCGTCATCAATTCCGCTATTAATAATTTTCGCTTTGCCATTAATTTTTAACATGAATTCATTATTTCACTGGACACACACTGAGGCTGTGGCTGAAGATGCTGTACTTCAGGGAAAGGCGCCGTATTTAAATTCATCATTCTTTATAATAAGGGTAGTGGTCATTTTTGGTTTGTGGAGTCTCTTTTATTATTTATTAAGTAAAAATTCACGCGGTCAGGATTCAACCGGTGACCAAAGATTAACCAAAAGAAATATTGTTCTTTCCGGAATATTTATACCGTTGTTTGCAATAACAGCAACTGTAACATCTGTGGACTGGCTGATGAGTCTCGAGCCTCATTGGTTTTCAACAATATTCGGTGTTTATTTCTTTTCAGGCTCGGTCTGGGCGTCACTTGCTGCTTTAACTTTAATTGTTGTACTTTTGAAAGAAAAAGGATATTTGAGCCAGAGGATTAATAATGATCATTATTATAGCCTTGGTACTTTAATGTTCGCTTTTACCTGCTTTTGGGGTTATATAGCTTTCTCCCAGTATATGCTGATATGGTATGCTGATTTACCCGAAGAAAGCTTCTGGTTCTTGCAGAGATGGACAGGCGGATGGGAATATTTTTCAATCGTACTGATCTTGGCTCATTTCATTATTCCGTTTGGTGCTTTATTATCTTACCCTGCTAAGACTAACCCGCGAAGATTAAAATTTATATCGGTCTGGATACTCTGCACACATTATCTTGATTTATACTGGCTAACTATGCCAAATTTGAATGTGAGCGGTTTTGTTTTTAGCTGGTTAGATTTTGTTTTCCCGATTGGAATACTGGGGTTAATAATTTTGATATTTAACATCAATGCTAAAAAATATAATTTGATTCCGGTAGGTGATCCGAAGCTTCAGAGAGGTCTTGATTTTACTCTGCATTAAATTTTATGATTGATTTAAAAAAGAAATACGAAAAATTTAAATCCGAACCCGGGAGAATCTTCGGGCTGGTTTATCCTTACATTCTGGTTGTAATGGTGGCAGCAGGATTATATTATATTTCCAATCTTAACGAGATAGCCAGGCAAACTGTTAATCCGGCTTTACCGGATACTACTAAGCAGGAAGATTTAAAAATAGTAGAACCAAGAACTATTCCCCCGGTAAATATCCTGGAAATAAGCAAGCCGACCGATGAATTAATTGCAAAAGGGAAGGAAACTTTTACAACAGTTTGTACGTCCTGTCATGGTGAAGATGGTAAAGGTGATGGTCCCGCATCAACTGCTTTGAATCCCAAACCAAGAAATTTCATAAACAAAGAAGGTTGGAAAAACGGTCCCAAGCTTTCGCAAATTTATCAAACTCTTGAGGAGGGAATACCGGGAAGCGGTATGATATCTTATAATTATCTTACCCCTCTTGAAAGAATTGCTTTGGCTCATTATATACGGCAAACATTTGTTCCCGATCCACCTACCGATACCGAAAATGAGTTATTAGCTCTTGATCAGACATATTCACTTTCTAACGGAAAGGAAATATCTGCTCAGATACCTGTTCAATCTGCAATCAATATTATAATAAAGGAAAGCGATAGTCAGATACAGAATCTTATATCGAAAGTAAGCGAGATAAACGGCAGCGATGAAACAGGTGCAAAAATATTTAAGCTTGTTACAAGTAACGAGCTCAAAGCTTTAGTAACTTTAAATTCCGGCGCAGCCTGGAAACAGGATTATCAAAAGTTTGCCGACATTATTATTTATAATATGCCTGAGAATGGTTTTAATGAAAATATTTTCAAATTGTCGGGCAATGAATGGGATGCGCTCTACAAATATATGAATAGCTATTTTTGATAGGGAGGTGCACTATGAAATACTTAACAAAAATTTTACCGTTACTTGTTCTTATATATACCGGTTTTGCATTAGCGGAAGATAAAAAAGTTGATATTGGCATCGATGAACAGCTTGGGAAAAGTCTTCCTCTTGATTTGTATTTCAATGATGAGACAGGCAGCAGGAAAGCATTAAGAGAATATATAACCGGCACCACAGTTCTTGCTTTCGTTTACTATGAATGCCCTGGGATATGTTCTCCTTTAATGACTTCCATAGCTGAAGTCGTTGACAAAGTAAACCTTGAACCGGGAGAAAACTATAATATTATTACTATCAGTATTGATGAGTTTGAAAAACCGGCATTGGCTGCTGATAAAAAGAGAAATTATATGAAGCTTATCGAAAAGAAATTTCCTGAAAGTGCATGGA
>MGZZ01000010.1 GCA_001802795.1 Ignavibacteria bacterium GWC2_36_12
TATAAACAGGTTCAGTGCTTCAGCGTCTGAAATATTTTCCGGCGCAATCCAGGATTATAACAGAGGAGTAATAGTAGGTGAGCAATCCTACGGAAAAGGTACAGTACAAAATTTAATTGATTTGAACAAATTCCTGCCAAAATCGGAAGATAAGCTGGGACAAGTTAAAGTAACAATAGCAAAGTATTACAGGGTAAACGGAGGTAGCACGCAAAATCTTGGGGTAATCCCGGATATTTTATATCCAACCACCGTCGATCCTCAAGAAGTTGGAGAAAGTTCTGAAAAGAGCGCCTTGCCATGGGACCAAATTTCAGCTACAGGGTATCAGCCTTTAAATAATATAAAAGAATTTTTCCCATTATTAAAAGAAAAACATAAACAACGGATTAAAAATAATTCTGAGTTTGATTATTTGCTTGATGATCTTGCTGCAACTAAAAAACGCCGTGAACAAAAACTTGTTTCCCTGAATGAAGACACGAGAAGAAAAGAAATGGAGAAAGACGAGGAAGAAAAATTCCAAAGGGAGAATGAACGAAGAAAAGTAAAAGGAATTAAGCTTCTTGAAAAAGGGGAAAAAGTTGAAGAAACTTCTGCACCGGATGATCTTTATCTTGATGAAACCGGAAGAATACTTGCCAATTTTATAGCAGCATCAGTCGGATAAGTCAGGCTGCAAGCAAAGTCATTAGTTTTCTTTTAGCAATTGGAAAGATTGTTTCGGCAAAGGGGAAATCGAGATCTGTATCACAAATAAATGTTGCGGGGTTGGGAAGATCCTGTCTTTCTTTCAACAAATCCTGTTTTATAGATTCGGGCGATTTCTTAATAACCTGTTGTGTTTCACTTCTGACAAATTCGGTTTTTAGTGCCCGGAATTTTTCTTTGCCTGAAAAAAATAAAGAGCTTTCATACCTGTGAACCTGAAGTTTTGCAGCAATATTATCTGTAATCATAAAATAACCGGCTTCTTTATAGATAGGAAGAATTCCAACCTGCTCGAGAGATATATTTTTTTCTACAAAATCGAAAAGGACAATTCCTTCATCAATTGTATTTTGAATTACCGGTAATGCCCAGTCTATAAGTTCGAATATTGCTTCTACATTTTTAGGATTATTAAAATGAGCGGGGGTTTCGAGAATCACTTTCTGTTCTTTGATATTAAAACTTTTGATTTCTTTTGGAAATTTGCCGTTCAAATTATTTCTCGCTGCTTTTATTTGATCCAGCGAATTTTTTAAATCAATTAATTGTGCAAGTGCCGGGTAAATTTTTTTCTTAGTTAAATCCATACTTAATTCCTTTATTCCTCCAAGAATTTTGTATTGATTCATTTCCCAATCTGTTTCCGACGAAAAAAAAGTTTCAAGTGATATCCGTTCCATATTAGTATCTCCGTATTTTCTTAACATAGAACAACTAATATTATACCAATAGAATTTTTCTTCCTGTAAATGGGATTTTTAATAAATTATGAGTGTAATAAAACAGAAATGCTCTAAAGAATTGAAAATAGCTGTATTGAAATGCTACCCGGTGGATATTTCGACACCGGCAAAAGTAAGAATTTACTTCCGGGAATTAATAATGACAATACCTGCGAAGGTCACGGAAATATTCTTTAATCATATCTCGAACTTAATTCCCTGTGCAAGAGGAAGATCGGTTCCATAATTGATTGTATTTGTTTGTCTTCTCATATAAGTTTTCCATGCATCGGAACCTGACTCACGACCGCCCCCCGTTTCCTTTTCTCCGCCGAAAGCGCCACCGATCTCTGCCCCGCTTGTTCCGATGTTAACATTAGCTATCCCACAATCGGAACCAGAAGCAGAAAGAAATTCCTCAGCTTCTCTTAAGTTTAAAGTGAATATTGCAGACGATAATCCCTGTACAACATCGTTTTGAATTTTAATTGCATTAGCAACCTCGCCTTTATACTTAATAAGGTAAAGAATCGGGGCAAATGTTTCTTCCTGCACTATCTTATATTGATTTTCCACTTCAACCAGAGCAGGTATGACATAAGTTCCGGTTTCATAATTATTTCCTTCCAGAACCTCACCACCGTAAATAATTTTGCCTCCCTCCTGTTTAACTCTTTCAATAGCACTTACAAAATCTGTAACAGCGCCCTTGTCAATCAAAGGACCGACATGATTCCTTTCATCGAGCGGGTCACCGATTTTTAATCCTTTGTAAGCTTTAACCAGAGTTTCTTTTACTTTTTCGTAAATAGATTCATGCACAATAAGCCTTCTTGTTGATGTGCACCGCTGTCCGGCTGTTCCGACTGCACCAAAAACAATTGCAGGCATCGCCATTTTAAGATCCGCATTTGCTGTTACTATAATAGCATTATTTCCGCCTAGTTCAAGAATAGTTTTGCCAAATCTTTTTGCTACAACTTCTGCCGCATGCCGCCCAACTTTCGTTGAACCGGTTACAGATATTAATGGAACTCTTTTATCATTTAAAATTCTTTCTCCAATTGTGGATCCTCGTCCAATAATCAGTGAAAATATTCCTTCAGGCAGATTATTTTCTTTAAGAACATTTCCGATAATATTCTGGCAAGCAATTGCAGATAATGGTACTTTTGAAGAAGGCTTCCAGAGATTCACATTTCCACAGACTGCAGCAATCATTGCATTCCACGACCAGACTGCTACAGGAAAATTAAAAGCAGAAATTGTTGCTACAATTCCCAAAGGATGATACTGATCGTACATTCTGTGGCTCGGTCTTTCAGAGTGCGTCGTAAATCCGTAAAGCTGGCGCGATTGCCCTACAGCAAAATCGCATATGTCAATCATCTCCTGAACTTCACCCATTCCTTCCTGCAGAGATTTTCCCATTTCGTAAGAAACGAGTGTTCCCAAATCTTTTTTATAATTTCTTAGCCTGTTTCCAATTTGTCTTACAACTTCTCCCCTTTTAGGGGCAGGAACTTTTATCCAGTATTTAAATGCATCCTGAGCAGTTGTAATTATCTTTTCATAATCTTCTTCAGAAGCCTGGTAAACTGAAGCTATTAATTCCCCGTTAGTTGGAGAGACAATTTTCAATTCACTCTCAGATGTTGTTTTATTCCAGCTTGTCCCGCTTGAGGAGCCATAATTTCTATCTTTAACATCAAGATTTTTAATAAAATCCAACTTAACTTTTGATTTTATTTCCATTTTTAAACTTTCTTCTGTGATTTATTGATACAAAGTTATCAATTTTTTGCTAAAGAGTTACTTAAAAAAACCTGAATTAAACATCAGGAACAGAATAAGAAAATGGAGATTGCTTCTTATAAAGTAAAAGTATAAGTTTGCTAAAAATAAATAAGTAAGTGGGGATTGAATGTCCGGGCAAAGATTTCCTGAAAGTATAAGAACTTTTTTCTCTTCAGGAGTAGGGTGAAGGGGTAAAAAGGAAAATGAAGAGAATAAGCTCTCCTAATAAAAGGGCAGATTATTTTAAGAGGCACTTTTCTACTTTTATTCCTCATCTGACTCTCAAAAAAATAATTAATTTATTAATTAATGAAATTGAGATGCAATTAAGTATTGCTTCTCCAAAGAGTTTTCCTCCATATATAAAAGTTGAACCAACACCGTTGTGTCATTTGCGTTGCCCCGGTTGTTTACAAAAGGATTATGATTTCAAAAAATCCCTGTTGAAATTAAATAATGGCATTATGTACTTGTCTTTAGAAAATCTAAAGACTATAATTAATCCCATTAGGAATACACTTATCGGGGTAAGTTTAAGCCATTACGGGGAGCCTATGTTGAACCCTCGCCTAAGTTCCTTAATAGAGTATTTACATAATAATAACATTGCCGTCAACTTTCCGACTAATTTATCTATAAAATTAAGTGACGATCAAATAGTAAGACTGGTTAAATCCGGCTTAGATTGTATAGAAGTTTCGTTGGACGGAGCAACGGAAGATAGTTACAACATGTATCGGGTTGGAGGGGATTTTAAGTTAGTATTAAAAAATGTAAGATCATTAGCTAATACTAAAAGAGATCTTGGGACCAAACGCCCTAGGATAGTTTGGAAATTTATAGAATTCGAGCATAATAAAAATGAAATTGAAATGCTAAGTAGGTTGTATAAAGACATGGGGTTCGATAGCTATGAAATTATGTGTGATAATAGAAGTAAAAATTATAAAGACGTAACAGAAAAAGATAATAAAAATATGATCGAAGCTAAAAAAACTTGTTACTGGCTTTGGAATACAATAACAGTAAGATGGGATGGAAGTGTCAGACCTTGCTGTACTTTTTCAGATGAAATTAATCTCGGTAACGCTATTGAAAATGATATAAAAAAAATATGGCAATCTCAAAAATATAAGTCTCTAAGAGAAGGATTTAATAAAAAATATTATGGGCAGAAGATGGAGTCGATGTGCAAAAGGTGTATTGGTATGAACTAAAATTTTCTCAGCTTAGAGGGTAAATGAAAACAGCATTAATATATCCATATATAAAACGATCATTCAATGGCTGCAATCCTCCTCTTTCTATTTTATATTTAGCAGCATCTCTACGGCAAGCAGGGAAAGAAGTAATGGTGTTAGATGTTGACGAAGATAATCTTTCCTACCCGGCTATAGTAGATCGTCTTGTTAAATACGAACCACAATTAGTAGGTATACCCCTTTTTTCTACCGAACTAATGCATGCTTATGAATTTGTAAAACTTCTTAAAGCTAAAAATAATTTATGGCAAATCTTAATCGGAGGTCCGCACGCAACAGCATCTCCTGAAGAAGTTATGAATATTTTTAACTGCGATTTCGTTTTAAGGGGCGAAAGTGAAAATAGTTTAGTTCGATTAACAAATTGTATTGAAAGAAATGATAGGTTCGATTCTGTAGGAGGACTTACATTTAAAAAAAATGGTAAAGTTTATAGTAACCCTGCTTCTGATGTAAATCAAAACCTGGATGATATTCCATTCCCTGCAAGAGATTTGCTCAAAACAGCTTACTCAAAAAAGACATATTGGCGTATAGGACACAGGGGGACAACAGACATTATGATAACCTCAAGGGGATGTCCGTTTAATTGCAACTTTTGCTTTAAAGTAGAAAAAAAATTCAGGTTCCGGTCACCAGAAAATGTTTTGGAAGAACTAATAACAATCAGATCAAAAGGCATCCGGAATGTACACTTTATGGATGATCTTTTTCTGGTTCCTCGAACAAGGTGCATAAAGATTTTAAAGCTGATAAAAGAAGAAAAACTCGAAATAAAATTTAAAGTACGCGCACGTGTCGATCTTATAGATGAGGAATTGTTAATTGCCATGAAAGAAGCCGGTGTAATAGCAGTTGTTTACGGCATTGAATCAGGTTCACAAAAAATGCTGGACTTAATGAATAAAAAAACAACCGTGGCTATGAATCGAAACGCAATAAACCTGACCAGAAAGAAAGGTTTACAATGTTATACAGATATTCTTATCGGGTATCCGGGAGAAACTCCTGACACAATTTTAGAAACCGAGAAGCTACTTTTAGATACTAAGCCAACCGCGATAAAAATCAGCGTTATGTACCCTTTTCCCAAAACAACAGTATATAATCAGGCAAAGGAGCAGGGTAAATTAATAGGTGATTGGGATATTAAGGATACCAGACCCTGGATAAAATTACCTTGGGCTGAAAATTTAGATTCAATCTATTCATACAGCAAAAGAATATTCCATAATTATTTGCTTAATCCAAAAGTATTTTTTAATGCTGTGAGATATACTATCCTCCAGTTGGATTTTCAACAACTTAAATCGATAATGCTTTATTTAAAAATACACTTATCGTTAAGATAACTGTCGTGTATTTTTTCTTCAAAATACGAAGACTGAAACTATACGATGTAATTTGGTACTTCTTATTTCCATCTTTTTTCCAAATATTATACAAAAAGTCATTATAAAAATGTATTGCTAAATCTTCTATAAATCTTTAACTTTGTGTATATTTTTCGATAATGTAATAATGATCACTTTTAATTATAAATATTTCATACTTACCTGTCTAAAAGACCACAGGAGTTATTTCGTCTCCCGCTTCGAGAACGTGTTTTAATATTCTCCCCTTTTCTCTGCTCTAAAATCAGTTTTTTATATTCTTCAAAAAGCGGTATTCTTTTTGGTCAATTAAATTTTTAGGTTTTAATATGATAGACAAAATTTTAACAAAAGATAAAATTCAAGCCGAAGACGTACATCAAATCCTTAAGCAATATATGCTTGCGGACGGATTCGAGTTCGTACCGGACCTCAAGAATAGTCACGGCATTTACCTGGTTGATGAGAAGACCGGGGATTCTTATATAGACTTCTTTACTTTCTTTGCTTCTTCACCTTTGGGATTAAATCATCCAAAACTTCTAAATGCAAAAGATGAACTGACCGCAGTTGCAGTTAATAAACCTTCAAACTCGGATATCTTTACAACTTACATGGCTGAGTTTGTTGATACTTTTGGCAGTATTGCAAAACCGGATTATATGAAATATTTATTCTTTATTTCCGGCGGCACTCTTGCTGTTGAAAATGGATTGAAAGTTGCATTTGACTGGAAAGTGCAGAAAAATTTTGTAAAAGGTTATAAGGAAGAGAAAGGACAACAGGTCATTCACTTCAAGCAGGCTTTTCACGGAAGAAGCGGTTATACACTTTCGTTAACCAACACTGAACCGAATAAGATTAAATATTTTCCGAGGTTCAACTGGCCAAGAATAACAAATCCTAAAATAACTTTTCCTCTCGATCTTCATCTTGATGAAGTTATTAAGTCCGAGCAAAAAACGGTTGATGAAATTTATACGGCTATAAAAAACAACCCGGACGACATAGCTGTTATTATTATCGAACCAATACAGGGAGAAGGCGGCGATAATTTTTTCAGGAAAGAATTTTTTGAAAAGTTGAGAGAAATCGCCGATGAGAATGAAATACTATTGATGTTCGATGAAGTGCAAACAGGCTTTGGGTTAACAGGAAAATTCTGGGCTGCAGAACATTATGTTAAACCGGATATTATCGCGTTCGGCAAGAAAGCTCAAATATGCGGGATAACGGTATCTGATAGAATAGATGATATCGATGAACATTGTTTCCGTAAACCGAGCCGTATCAATTCTACTTGGGGCGGAAACCTCGTTGATATGGTGAGATCAAAACATATATTGAGAACTATGGAAGAGGAAAATCTTGTTGAGAATTCCCGGGTAGTCGGCGAGCATTTATTGAGCCAGCTGAAAGAAATTCAGAAAGATTTTCCAAATACAGTAAGCAATGCACGCGGCTTAGGCTTAATGTGCTCTTTCGATCTTCCATCAACCGAAACCAGGAACATGTTTAAAGAAAACTGTCTTAGAGAAAAATTAATTATCCTGGGCTGTGGAGAAAAATCAATCCGTTTCAGACCGCCGTTGAATATTACTAAAGATGAAATTGACGAGGGGTTGAATATTATCAGGAAAGTTCTATTTTTACTTTCGTAAAAAACATAATTTATTATACTACTTGCATGACGCCCCGCCTTTGGCGGGGTTGTCGTTTTAAATAATCTCAAATCTGAAACCTGCCTGACGGCAGTCAGGTTTCAAATCTCAAATCTTTGTAATTTAAGTTTTAATTTCAAAAATATTTATTCATTATGCCCGGTTCATTTTACATAGTCAGTACGCCAATAGGAAATCTTAAAGATATAACTTTAAGAGCAATTGAAGCTCTTAAAGAAGTTGATTTTATTGTTTGCGAAGATACACGGGTTACTTCTGTTCTTTTAAAGCAATATGATATTCATAAAGAGCTTATTTCGATGAATGCACAAACAGAATCAAAAAAAATTCCCGGCTTGATTGAGAAAATTTTGAATGGAGAAAACTGTGCTTTGGTTTCTGATGCCGGAACACCTTCTATTTCCGATCCGGGAGTAAGATTAATTTCTGAGGCAATTAAAAATGAAATAAAAATTATTCCTGTTCCCGGGGTTTCTGCCTTGGTTACTGCACTTACAATTAGTGGGCTACCGACTGATTCGTTTGTGTTTGAAGGATTCCTTCCCCAAAAGAAAGGGAGAAGGACAAAACTTAAACAATTGGCTGGAGAAGAAAGAACGATAGTTCTTTATGAATCGACTTACAGAATTGAAAAGCTAATTAAAGAACTCAATGAATTTATGCAGGAAAGATATATAGTTATCTGCAGGGAACTCACAAAAAAATTCGAAGAAGTAAGAAGAGGTTTTCCAAAAGAACTTTTAGAAACCTTTAATAAATCAATCAATAAAGGTGAGTTTGTTGTTATAATAGCTCCTAAAAACTGGAAAATACTTTAATCATTCACTGTCGTAATCGATCAAAGCTCTTACATCATAATCTTTTAGTTTTGTTCTCCCTTTAAGGAAGGATAATTCAACTATAAAAGAAGCCTGTACAACCTGCCCTCCAAGCTTTTCAATAAGTTTGCAAGCAGCCTGAGCGGTACCCCCGGTTGCAAGAAGATCATCGTGCAAAAGAACTTTATCACCTTTAGAGATGGCATCTTTATGTATTTGAAG
>MGZZ01000011.1:0-2363 GCA_001802795.1 Ignavibacteria bacterium GWC2_36_12
AAGACCCGCGGAGATTATAATTACATACCAGGATGTCAATCTTAAAGAACACACTATTAAAGTCGGTGATATTCTAGCCAGAGTTTTGCAGCATGAATACGATCACTTGCAGGGAATTCTTTTTACAGATTATTTATCCGGCGAAGAAAAAAAGAAATTAAAAAAAGAACTGGAAAATATTAAGAATAGAAAAAAGGAAGTTGGCTACCCTGTCTCAGATAATGTTAGTTATCATTTGAGGTAAAATGAACATTATTTTTATGGGCAGTGCAGGTTTCTCAATTCCCTCCTTAGAAATCCTGTATAAAAGCAAACATAAAATATTCGCTCTTGTCACGGTTCCTGATAAAGAAAAGGGTAGAGGACAAAAAATTTCATCTTCACCTGTAAAAGAATTCGGAATAAAAAATAATATTCCTGTTCTCCAACCCGATAAGTTTAAGGATGAAAAATTTGTTAGCCGGTTAAGAGAATTTAACGCCGATCTTTTTGTTGTTGTGGCTTTCAGAATCTTGCCCCAAGAAGTTTTTACAATTCCGGCAAAAGGTTCTTTTAATCTCCATGCATCACTTCTTCCCAAATACAGAGGTGCCGCTCCAATACAATGGGCATTAATAAAAGGCGAACAGAAAACAGGAGTAACAACCTTTGCACTTGAGGAGAAAGTCGATACGGGAAATATCTATCTGCAAAAAGAAGTTGAGATTGATGATGAAGATAACTTAGAAACTCTTCATGACAAATTAAGTGATATTGGCGCGAAAGCTGTTTTGGAAACAGTCGATATGATCGAATCCGGGAATTATAAATTGAAAGGACAGGATAATTCTCTTGCTACCCCAGCACCAAAAATAACTCCTGAGACAGGAAAGATTGAGTGGGCAAAACCAGCAAAAGAAGTTCATAATCTTGTTCGTGGTTTATCTCCAACTCCCTGTGCTTATTTTTTTCATAATGATAAAAAGATAAAAGTTTATAAGACAAGAGTTATTAAAAAAGAAAATACAATTGCCGGAAAGATTATTGGAATTAAGAAGAACCTCTTTGTTGAATGTGGAACCAATGAACTGGAAATAATCGAGCTTCAGCTTGAAGGCAGAAAGAGAATGAATGCAGAAGAGTTTTTAAGGGGATTCAGGTTTGAGTAAAAAAATGTTGAAAGCGAACCAAGTTTTTATTTAGATTTTAAAAATTCAATCGCCTTCTGTTTATCCCTGAAAAGTGTAACATTTAAGCCGCTGTTTTTTGCTGTTGTTTCTATGAAATCATGTGAATGATCTTCAGGCGCTACTACTGCAGCAACAATAGCAGTTATGTCGATCCCCTCAGTGTGTCGCATATCCTCGTAAGCAAATTGATAATTATTAAGGACTGAATCGACATTTCTGGCATCCGTACAATCCATCAAATATTTTTTAATCCCTTTTTCCTTTCCGAGTTTGTGAGCTTCAAGATTGTATTGCATAGCGGTTTGCCTCGTGATCTCCCCTCTCACTTCAAGAATAATATATGTAGAATCGTCAGATAAGGAAATCATGTGAGACATGCAATCTTCCTTCTTTCAGTATTTTATTCTTGAATATTTATTGTAATGACTGGAAATAATATAAGAATTAAAAGTATAATTCCAAACTATTTAAGCTTCAACTTTTTTCAGGAAGGACCTCAGTAACCTGCAACCCGCAGAAAGTTGCCGAATAATTGTTTGCCCGTTTTTATGTATTCATCTTTTATTTTGTAAAAAACCTTCCTGAGCTGTTCTTTATTTAGCTGGCGCAAATCAGGATCATTGTTAAGCCAGGCTTCGAACATTTCGGGAGTAAGTTCGAAGTGGCATTGAATTCCATAAGCATTTGAACCAATCTTTACAGCCTGGTTACGGCTGAATTTCCCGGTGGCTAAAAGAATAATATTATCAGGAAGCTCAACAGTTTCTCCGTGCAGATGAAAAACATTGAGAGGGGAGTTTAAGTTTTCAAACAATGGATCCTTTTTTCCTTCTTCTGTTAACTCAATAGTAAAATTGTTTCCCTCGGGATCAATAAACCCGGTTTCTTTTACCGGGCTCTTAATAACTTTTGCTCCTGCAGCTTTAACCAGCGTTTGAAGACCAAGACAAATTCCGAGATAAGGAATTTTTAGGTCTATAGCATTGCGGATAAAAGCTAATTCATTTTTCATTTTTTCATTCGCGTCATTGGCGCTATCAGGACCACCGAGGACAACAACAGCTCCAAAGTTTTCTACCGGCGGGGGGTTTTCTCTTCTCTCAAGATCAACTATAAAACATTCAACATTTTTTTCTTTCAGCACTTCCACGAGAAGCCCCGGTCCCTCGCTTGTGCTATTCTTTATAATGAGTA
>MGZZ01000011.1:2377-8608 GCA_001802795.1 Ignavibacteria bacterium GWC2_36_12
TTTCTTCCCGAAGAGCTTTCAATTTGAGTTCATATACTCATTAGCCGCTTCTGCAATATTCTGCATTATACTTGTAAAACGGTTTCTGTCAGGCTCAAGAAGAGTAATTCTGAATCCGTACAAATCTGAGTTGAAACCGGTAGAAAGCGGAACCACGCAAATTCCTTTTGAAGCAAGGAGAAAATATGCGAAACGTTTGTCATATTTTGCAGAATCAATTAATGGTTTGATAATTTCATCTGCTTTACTGTTTGCAGTTTTTAAGAACTGACTTTTATGCAGAGTACCATCTTCAAAAAGAACCGTCATATAAAAAGCCCCGTATGCTTTGTTAACAATAAGTCCTGGAATTTTGGAAAATATAGAATGAGCGAGTTGAGATTTTTCCCAATACCCGGAGTTTCTTTTGTCTAGATACGGATAGTACCTCTCGTCACCCATTATTTTAGGCAATACTTTCTGCGGCAAAGTTGTAGAGCAAACTTCAAGCATTTTTGCATCGATAATTGTTTTTGCATATCGGGCAAAGTCCGGATGTTTATCGCGGTTATAAAACTCGACCCAGCCGCAGCGCGCACCGGGCCAGGGGAATTCTTTTGAGATGCCGCGCAAAGCTATACCGGGAATATCATCAACTACTGAAGCGAGCTTTTTGTGAATGACTCCGCCATAGAAAAGATTTGAGTAAATCTCATCCGAGATCATGAATAAATCGAATTCTTTAACGATCTCCACAAACTGCCTGATAATTTCCTGTTTATAAACCATGCCTGTCGGGTTATCGGGATTGACAAGCAACACACCCGATATTTCAGGATGCTTTACCAATTGAGATCGCAAATGATTCATATCCGGGTACCAGTTGTTTTTCGGGTCAAGGCGATATGTAATATGATGTTTACCCGAATGCCCGGCTTCAGCAGATGAATGAGTTGAATACGCCGGGTTGGGTCCGATGACACGTGCATTTTTATTTAGATAGTTATAAATTTTTGAAACCGCATCACCGAGCCCGTTAAAAAAAAGAATATCATCTGGAGTTATCTTGGCGCCACCCTCGATGTTGCGTTCATAAGCAATGTATTCACGAGTTTCGAGCAATCCTTTTGTAGGTGAATATGCAAAACAGGAATTATCGCTTTTAATTGTTTCGATTATAATTTCTTTTATCCACTGCGGAACAATCTCTCCTTTAGCAACAGGATCGCCGATATTTTCCCAGGTAATCGGGATACCCGTCTTCTGTATTTTATTTCCTACTTCTACAATCTCACGGATTTCATAAGTAAGCTCATCTGCACCGGGATGTATAATATTATTTCTCATTCACGCTCTTCAAAGAATTTTATAATGTTGATTTTAATTTACTCACACAACATAATAATAAATTATTGAATTGAACATTGAATGTTGAACATTGAGTGTTGAAATAGTCAAAAACAAATGTGCAATCTTCAATGAGCAATTTACAATTTTCAATCATTAGAACTAAGCGATACAAATATCTATAGCTTTGAGAATAATAAGATTGGATTTGTGAACCGAGTTTGCGAGAAGGCGTTCTAGAGCAAAAAACCTAATCACCGGTCGGTATAATATCTTTATTCTCTACCATCAGTATTACAGTTTTTTGCGGTGCTCTTGTTCTGTGCATAACATTTTTTGTAATAGTTACACCCTGCCCGGGATTCAGTTCTATTGTTTTATCTTCGAGGTCTACAAAAAGTTCTCCTTCAAGAACGAAGAAAAATTCATCATCATTTTCGTGTTTGTGCCAACCTGCCTGCCGTAGCCGTCAGGCAAGGCAGGTGGTACTCGCCTTCGATAATTCCAACTCTTACAACACTGCCGTTAACTTCCGTAAGAGTTTGATTGAACCACCCGCCGGCGAGGCAGGTTTGTCCTTACATTCCTTCACCATTTGAGGAATATCAATCACCTCAAAGTGTTTGAACTTGATATCGAGGTGAGTGTTGTAGTTGAATTGATTATTCATTGTGCTCATAATTTTTTCCAGTTGGTTATCTATACGAAAATATAATGGTGTGACGATGATTCCAAACAAATTTAATTCCTGATTTTTAGAAATAGTAACAGTTCTTGATTATATCCTGATTTGGTACTAATTTGTTCACATTATAAAAGGAGTTATACTAAATGCCGATTATTAAATCAATATCCAGTCTCAGGCACCGGACACGGGAAATTGCAAGCATTTGCCACAAACAGGATGAACCGGTGTATTTGACGACAAATGGGGAAGGGGACCTGGTTGTTATGAGTATTAATCATTACGAACAACTTAAAGCCCGTGCTGATCTTTTCGAAAAGCTCGGAGTGGCGCAAACTCAATCTGCCGCAGGTAAGAAAGGCATTACTCATAAGCAGATGATGACCAAACTTCGCCGCCGTCTCGATGCCCGTTAAATACAGGATCAGGTATCTTCCGGTTGCCCAGGAAGATCTTATTTCAATCTTTGATTATATAGCAAATGACAGTCCTGACAGGGCTTTGGCATTTGTTGATAAACTGGATAAAAGAATCGGAAGACTTGGACAACAGCCTCTTTTAGGACGGATTCCCAGTCATCCAAAATTGAGGGAATATGGGTACCGTGTATTAATAATTGAATCTTACCTTGTTTCTATATTATAAAGGGCAAAGTGATTGAAGTTCATAGAGTTGTTCACGGATCACGAAATCTCGATTACCTGATTTGAATATCAGTTACCACAAAGTGTTTGAACTTGATATCGAGGTGGGTCGAATAGGGGTATTTCTTCATTATTTTATTTTAATATTTGTTCTTGTAAATATTTTAATCTTTTTTCAGCTCTTTCTTTTTTATGAATTTGGCATTGCCAAATGGTCAAAACTTTCCAACCTAGTTTCTTTAATTGTTTAACCTTTCTCTTATCTCGTTTTATATTTTCGTCAATTTTAAAATACCAATATTTTTTATTGCTGCTCGGTCTTTTGGCAAGTTTGCAATTTTTATGTCCGTGCCAAAAGCAACCATGAACAAAAATAACAGTTTTATATTTTGGTAAGACTATATCTGGTGAACCAGGAAGATTCTTTGAGTTAAGACGAAAGCGGAAACCTTTTGAGAATAAAAACTTTCTTATTACTATCTCCGGTTTAGTGTGTTTCTGAGAAACACGAGACATAATCCAGGAGCGTTTTTTTTTAGATACAATGTCCAAAATGAATAATAATTTATTTGGAAGTCAATAAAGTTCTTATTCTACCTTTAATATTTTCATAGACTGAGGATAATTTTTTCTTTGCTATATCAGTTAAAAGTGAAGTATGCGCAACTGCATCTCTCATCGGTTTATACTCGTTCGCATCTCTTAAAAGAAAAGCTTCCTTATTAATATCTTTGCTAGTACCATCAGGGTTTTTCTTATCAACTAAACTTGCAAGATAACTCATAGATAAATAACTCAAATCTGCCTTTGTCTTTCGAATATCTATACTAATATTTCCCGCCCCTTTACTGCGTACTTCTTCATTTTTCCATTTGTAAGCTTCTTTTTTTGCTTCTGGAGACAAGGGCAATTTTTTCTCCTCAATATATTTTCTGATTAAATTCTCTGAAATAAAACAATCGGCATACGATGTAAAATTATATTTTGCATCATCAGTTAATTCATTAACCCAATTATCAATTTTATTTTTATTTGCAGAACCCTTTGGTGGGGAATATTCTTCTGAGACCACGTTAAACAATTCTTCTGCCTTTCTTTCCTTGGGAGTTATACTTTTGTTCTCAGGATCACCATCTTGTCTGTGCTTTCTCCTCCATTTATCCCAGTCAGCGATAACAGTCCCAATAACATCATCCTCTAATTTTTTTAGAAAATCTTGATATTTTGAATCGTCAGCTACAATACCTTCGCGGTTACTTGTAAATCTATCTATTGTATTTTCATCCAGATCATCAAAATGAATTTGACCGTATAAATAATTTTCTACTAAACGAGATTTAGAAATGTGTTTTAATATATCCCTTTCCCTTAGCCTTCCATTTACAAAAAGATCAATGCTGACTCTTTCGTCAAGGTTCATAATATTAAGATCTTTATAATGATTTACTGAAGCAATAAAGCCTTTAATCTTACCTTTCACTTTCAATTCTTTTTTCTCTTTCAAGTTTGTAAGTTGTTTATCAATATAAGGGTCATTCAACTTATTTATATTCCATAAAAATTCAGTTTTTTCAGCAAGAACTTTAAGATGTTCATAGGTAATTCTCTCTTCATCAATAAAAATTTTAAAGGATCTGTCTAACAAAGAAAATCTAAAATACAGGGCAATGATTTTCTTCAGGAAGTTTAGACTATTCTTTATTCCTCCTTTTATATTTTCGAAATAAATTATAGTACCGTGATTATGAGATTTTATGTATTTATCGAAGGGTTTTTCTTGCCAATTTTCTAATGGATATTCATCTGGAGTTAAATCATTTGTAATTGCATGGTCTAATTCTGAATTATCAATAACACCACCCACATAATCAGACTTTTTAGTTTTTGATATAACAGCAATTTTATCAGCACAGGATAATAGAGCCAATTTTCCAATTCCTTTTCTGCCAATAAACGGTCTTCCTGTTGGTGATTTAGTTCTTCCATCTTTTCTTTTTGAATATCCGATTTTCAAAAATTTGTTTTGAAAATCGCTTTCTAACATACCACTGCCATCATCCTTTATTACTAAGCTATTACTTTCTTTGTCAACGTAAATCCAAACGTTCTTTGCGTCAGCATCCCAAGAATTTGAAATAGCTTCACCAAGTACTGTTACAAAGCTTCTATAAAGATTCCTTCCAAGGTGGTTTAGTACACTGAGGGAAATTTCAAATGTAAATTTATTTTTTTGTGACATTAGTACCCCCAATATGGTTTTGGATAGTTTTCCCTATCATATAACCTAAATCAGGTGGAACGGCATTACCTATGTGTGTTCCTAATTTGGTTAATAAAATATCTTCTTTTTTTTGATAAAATTTATAGTCAATTGGAAATGTTTGAAGCAAAGCAGCTTCTCGAATTGTAATTGCTCTGTCTTGCTCTGGATGACCGAATCTTCCAGTACCATAATTATAAAATTGTGTTGTAATTGTTGACGAAGGTTCATCCCACGACATCCTACCATAAACTGATTTGTATGAATTGCCCGATTTTTTCTTATGACATTTTAATCGTAGGTCCTTTTCCCAATCAAGCCATGTTCCTTTAGGTTTCGATGTTCTTATTCGTTTTAAATTTATATTTGATAGTTTTGTAGTTCGGTGCAGTGGATCATTTTCAGATATTGTTCCTGATTCAATAGGTTGCAAGTGTCCAATTGCTTTTTTAAGATTAACATAATTTTCCGGCGAATTTGTTTTTGGTATAAATTCCACGTTACCAAACTTTGATGCTAATAAAACTAATCGCAGTCTTTTTTGTGGAATCCCATAATCTGGACAGTAAATGTTCGTATAAGTTACAAAGTAATTTTGTTTTTTTAGGGAAGTCACAAAATCTTTAAATATTTTTTGATTGCCTAGATTAGGCACATTTTCCATTGATACAATCTCAGGTACAGTCTCTTTTATTAGCCTACTAAATTCGTTCAATAATTTCCAACGAACACTTCTTTTCTTATTTTTTATTTTATTCGTATGAGAAGAAAAAGGTTGACAGGGTGCGCATCCAACGAGGACTTTAATTGTATTTTTATTTTTCCAATATTTTCTCTTTAGTTCTTTCCCCTTAACTGTGGCAATATCCTTTTTTACAAAAGTCCCTTTTATATTTTTTTCAAATGCATATTGACAAGAATCATCCATATCTATACCGGCAATAACAGGTATTCCTGCTTTCTTCAAACCGTAAGAGAGTCCACCGATACCGCAGAATAAATCTATTGCAGATAAAGATTTTTTTTCGTTTTTATTGGGTGATACCATAGACCGTTTTATTTTCCATTTCCCTCATTTAAAACATATAAAATTAAAAGGCTAATCTCAATCAGAATTTTAGTTTGGGGGAAGAATGCAGGCAAATGTATCATCCCTTCAGGATTCTGTTTTTCCTATTAATTCTTTTTCTATAAAAATAACATCCCTTCGGGATTATCATAGCAAATTCCTTTAGGGATGACATATTTATAGAAAAAAGAAAAAAGGATGCAATTAGAATCCCGTAGGTAGATGTCGCATAGAATAAATTAAGAAG
>MGZZ01000012.1 GCA_001802795.1 Ignavibacteria bacterium GWC2_36_12
TTACTGTTTCATTATTTTCATAGCCGGGATTAAACTGCCTTGTAAAATAAGAACCATTTGGATTATCATCTGAAAGAGTCTTTTCTTTCAAAATGTTTATCCCGGTAACATCTCGTCCAATATCCGATAAGAGTTTTCCTGTACTATAATCAAGCTTATAGAAATTTCTTCCATCGAATTTTTCTTTATAGCAATAAAGTCCGTCTTCATAAATAAACAGAAATATGTACTCGTTAGTCTCCCATAAAATGGTCTTTGTTATTATGTCGAAAGCAATTATGCCGAGGTGCCCGGGCAGATCGGGTTTCCTGAATTTATGAAAATAAATTATGTCTTTATAGATTACTTCTATGCCTATCCAGAATTTCTCTTCAAGTTGAAAATTGTTGAGTATTTTCTTCCCTGTTTTAATATCAAGACAACTAAAGAAAACTTCTTTTGAAGCGGGATCTCTTTCTTCTACTACAAGTTTTCCGGTTTGAGTGGGAAGAAGTCTCCATATCTGTTTCTTATTTGAGAAGGAATATAGTTTTTTGATTTTCATTTACACTTAATCTTAATCATACTCTTTATCGTAATCAGTTATCAGGCACGAGTAAGATTAGGATTAAGATTACGATAACGAATTTTAAAAATATATTTTATTTCAACTCTTCAAACCTTACAGTAAAATGCCTCAGCATTGGAGCTTCATAAATTATTTTATAGCCTTTAAGCGATTTCCTGTTTTTGAAAACTTCAAGAATTATTTCGAGAACATAATCGATATGGCTTTGAGTGTACACTCTTCTTGGAATTGCAAGTCTTACAAGTTCCATAGCCGGAGGAATTAATTTTCCGTTTTTATCATACTTGCCAAACATTACACTTCCGATTTCTACAGCTCTTATTCCCCCTTCAGTATATAACGCACAAACAATAGATTGCCCCGGAAATTGTTCGGGGGGAATGTTTGGTAAAAATCTTTTTGCATCAATATAAATTGCGTGTCCTCCCGGAGGCTCAATAATAGGAACACCAGCAGTAACAAGTTTTTCACCAAGATATTCAACACTTCTGATTCTATACTGGAGATAATGTTCATCGAGAACTTCTACAAGTCCCTGCGCAATTGCTTCAAGGTCTCTTCCCGCAAGTCCGCCATAAGTTGGAAACCCTTCAGTTACTATTAAAAGATTTCTGCATTTCATAGCAAGGTCGGGATCATTCATTGCAAGAAACCCGCCTATGTTTGCAAGTCCATCTTTCTTTGCGCTCATAGTCACGCCATCAGCGTAAGAAAATATCTCCTGTGCAATTTCAAGCAAAGATTTATCTACAAAACTTTTTTCTCTTTTCTTAATGAAGTACGCATTCTCGGCAAAACGGCAGGCATCAATAAATAAAGGAATATTATATTTCTTACAAACTTCTTTCACTTCTTTTATATTCTGCATAGAAACAGGCTGACCACCGCCGGAATTGTTTGTTATCGTAATCATACAAACTGGAATATTTTCTTTACCTTTTTCTTTAATGAAAGCTTCAAGCTTTTCAACATCCATATTCCCCTTAAAATCAGCCCTGATTTCGGGATGTTTCCCTGTTTCATTTAAAAGATCGACGGCTTCTGCCCCTGTAAATTCAACATTTGCTCTTGTAGTATCGAAGTGAGTGTTATTGGGGATATATTTTCCTTGACCGCCAATAATTGAAAAAAGAATCTTTTCTGCTGCTCTCCCCTGATGGGTTGGAATGATATGCTTCATACCTGTAATTCTATTTACAGCTTCTTCAAACCTGAAAAAACTTTTTGAACCGGCATAAGATTCATCACCATCCATAATTCCAGCCCATTGCTTTGAGCTCATTGCAGAAGTCCCGCTATCTGTTAAAAGATCAATCAGAACGTCATCTGCGTGAATAAAAAAAGGATTGTAGCCAGCCTCTTTTAATATCTTTTCCCTTTCTTCTTTAGTCGTAAATCTGATTGGCTCAACGGATTTTATTTTGAAAGGCTCGATTATGGTTCTTGTTTTCATAAAAATATAGTTAGATATTATAATTAACTGAAATTTAGTAAATACTTTAGTTAAAGATGAGAAGTCATTCATTGTCATCCGGTAGTCATTTATAGTCATTTAATTATCAATATAATTGCAAATTACTAATAATTTTTAATCTCAAACTTCATTAACATCTTCCATTTACCATCTTCCATCTTCCATCTTCCATCTTCCATCTTACATCTTCCATCTTACATTTAACATTTCTTCTTGCCTTTTGAAGAAAGTATAAATAATTTTTAATAACACTTACCTTAAACTATTTAGGGAGTCTACTTTATGGATAATATCGAACAGAATCCTGAAACCACCGGAACTCCGGTTGCACCGGAAGAAGAACTTTCTCACTCAGATAAAATGATCGGCATTTTTACAGAGCCTTCTTCAACTTTTGAAAAGATTGCGAAGTTTCCGGTTAAAACAATTGACTGGCTGCTACCTATTCTTCTTCTTCTTTTGGTTATTTCTCTTACTCAAATTCTTGTAATGAGCAATGAAGAAATTGCATATCAAGTAAAACAAAAACAAGAAAAATCTATTAATGAAATGGTAGAAAAACGTGTACTAACCAGAGAACAAGCAGATCAACAAATTGAACAAAGTGAAAAATTCAGTAAAAGTCCGTTAGGCTGGATTTTTCAAACAATAGGGATTTTCATTTTTGGTTTTATTGTCTTTTTCTTTGTTGCATTAATTTACTTTCTCTTTGCAAAATTAGCTTTAAAAGGCAATGGAGGATTTACATCTGCACTTGTTGCAGGCGGACTAACGGCATATATATCAATTATTCAGATAGTCCTCGCTGCAATTCTAGCAATGGCTTTTGGAAAATTGCTTGGAGATATAAGCGTTGCTTCTCTTGCCAGTATTGATAAAGCAACCATAACTGGCTGGCTGCTTGGCAAAGTCGATCCTTTTTCTATCTGGGCTTATTCAATTACAGGCATTGGTTTAGCAAAAATGTTCAGATCTGATTCAACAACAAAATATTTTATTGTTGTATTTGGCGTTTGGATTTTAGGTTCGCTTTTACTCTGGGGACTTGGAAAGGTTGTTCCATTCCTCGGTTTCTTATCAAGTATGTAAATTCAGGAGGCTCACAACTGTGAGCCTTTTTTATAAATCTAAATCTCCAATACTTTTTTACTCTTCAATATTGTTGGGAAAGGAACCCGTGACATGATTTCTTCCCGGACACCGTCAAGAAGTTTTTCTCTCGCAAAATTATTTCCAACTATTATGCTGATTTCCCGTACGGGTTTAGGGCTCGCAAACTCTCTTATCTTTTTCCTTTGCGATGATTTGAGATTTAGCATGGCAAGATGAGGAATAATAGTTATCCCCTGGTACTTATCAACGAGGTTAATGAGCGTTTCAATACTTCCTGCTTCATAGTGAAGATTTTCAGAATAGGGAGCTTTCATTTTAAGCTCACAAAAATTTAAGACCTGGCTTCTGAAACAGTGACCTTCCTCCAAAAGCCAGAGTCGTTTAAGATCGATCATTTGCGGTAAAAGATATTTTTTATCGGGAAGATTTTCTTCCCGTGAGCTATAAGCAAAAAACTCCTCGTAAAATAACGGATACTCTCTTATAAAAGATTCATTCAAGGGAGTGGCTGCCAAACCCATATCAAGCTCACCTGTCTTAATATGATCGATTATCTCGTCAGTTACTATTTCCTTAATGAAAATATTTAGCTGTGGATATTTCTTTATAAAATTTTTTAAGAAAAGCGGTAACAGGTAAGGCGCAAGAGTAGGAATTATACCAAGATGAAGGTCCCCCGTTATTTCACCTTTTATTTCTGCTGCAAAATCTTTCAACCGTTTCGCTTCAGCCAGAACCTGTTTGGCTCTTAAAATAAATCCCTCTCCTTCTTTTGTTGGGGTAACCGGCTGTTTGCTTCGATCAAAAATTTTTATAGCGAGCTCGTCTTCAAGCTTTTTAATCATCATGCTTAAAGTTGCCTGTGTTACGAAACATTTGTCTGCTGCTTTTGCAAAGTGCCTGTATGTATCAACTGCCAGGATGTATTCTAATTGCTGTAAATTCATACTTATAGTTTATATCTATATTATTATAGAAAATATCAGTTTGATTTATCAGAAGCAAATGTAAATATTTTGACGGTAAAATATTTAAGATAATTCAGGAGGAGAAACCACCAATGGATAACGGAAAACAAAAAAATAAAAAATTAACAACTGCTTCAGGCAGACCTTATGTAGAAAATGAAAACACAATGACCATCGGTCCAAGAGGGCCAATCCTTTTACAGGATTATATTCTGCATGAAAAGATGGCTCACTTTAACCGCGAAAGAATCCCGGAACGTGTTGTACATGCTAAAGGAACTGGTGCTTTCGGTACTTTTGAAGTGACAAATGATATAACAAAATATACCCGCGCAAAACTTTTTAGCAAGGTTGGAAACAAATGCCGCGTGTTTGTTCGTTTCTCAACTGTTGGAGGAGAAAAAGGAAGTGCAGACAGTGAAAGAGATCCAAGAGGCTTTGCGGTAAAATTATATACCGAAGACGGCAATTGGGATCTTGTTGGAAATAATACTCCGGTTTTCTTTGTGAAAGATCCTAAAAAGTTTGGAGATTTTATTCACACTCAAAAAAGAGAGCCTGAAACAAATCTTAAAAGCCCGACAATGATGTGGGATTTCTGGAGCCTTAATCCTGAAAGCCTTCACCAGGTTATGATACTTATGAGCGATCGCGGTACTCCATTCTCATATCGCAATATGAACGGATATGGAAGCCATACCTATTCTATGATCAACAAGAAAAACGAAAAAATCTGGGTTAAGTTTCACTTCAAAACTGTACAGGGTATAAAAAACTTTACGGGACCGAATGCAAAAGAGATGCGGGGAATTGATCCCGATCATGCACAAAGAGATCTTGTCGATGCAATCAAAAATAAAGATTTTCCAAAGTGGGCGCTTAAAATCCAGGTAATGACAGACGAACAGGCTAAGAACTTCAGGTTTAATCCATTTGATCTTACTAAGATCTGGCCTCATACCGATTTCCCGTTAATTGATGTCGGTACAATGGAATTGAATGAACTTCCTGCAAATTATTTTGCAGAGGTTGAGCAATCTGCATTTGCGCCTGCTCATATTGTTGATGGTATTAGTTATTCTCCCGATAAAATGCTTCAGGGTCGTTTACTATCTTATCCCGACGCACACAGGTATCGCCTTGGTGTAAATTACGAACAAATCCCGGTGAACAAATGCCCGTTTGCAGTTAATAATTATCAACGAGACGGACATATGAGAGTCGATGGAAACAGCGGCAGTAATCCTAATTACTGGCCAAATTCATTCGATGATATTTATACCGATGAAAGCTATAAAGAATCTCCGATGAATCTCGATTCAACTGTGGCAGATTGGTATAACCGTAATGCACCTGGCGAAGATGATCATTATACACAAGCTGGTTGGTTATTTAATAAAGCTATGAATGAACAGGATCGCAAAAATCTTATTGCAAACATTATAGATGCGATGAGCGGTATTACAGGACCAAAACGTGATCTAATAATAAACCGCCAGCTTTGTCATTTCTTCCGTGCAGATGAGAAACTTGGAATTGGTGTTGCTCAAGGTCTCGGAGTCGATCTGAATTCCATTATGAATGAATTAAAAGCTGCGCCACAGCACGCTTAAGAACTTTTCGTCAAGTAGGTTGCTTCAAAGGTGGTAAGTTGCCAGTCTGCAAAGGCTGGCAACTTTTTTTATACCCTCGTCAATAATTCCAACCGGCGACCTTACTTTTCAATTACTATCATATTTGAATATCTTCTCTCCTTTTTTTATGTTCTGCTTACAATCTATCGTCATTAATCCACTTAGATTTATTCATTTAATAGAAAAAAATAGTTGGAGGTTTAGCTATGGAACTACAAAGTAATGTAGTCGGCTGGTTCGAAATACCTGTTGCTAATATGGAAAGGGCAATTAAGTTTTACAAAACTGTTTTTGGTTTTGAACTTCAGCGGGAAAACATGGGTGATCTTGACATGGCTTGGTTTCCTTTTGCGGATGTTCCGGGCTCTCCCGGTTCGCTTGTTTATCACAAAGAGTTTTACAAGCCTTCAACTGATGGTGTGCTTATATATTTTACCGCTCAATCTGGTGATTTGAGTAATGAACTCGCAAAAGTTGAACCGGCAGGGGGAAAAGTATTAATGCAAAAGAAACTTATTACTGAAGATATAGGATATATGGGATTATTTATCGACACAGAGGGTAACAGAATCGCAATTCATTCCAGAGGTTAGAAAATTTAAATTAATGATTTTTTCAAATTCGATAATCCGGTAATTAATTCATCTTGTATCCGGTATCAACTAAATAATCATGGTAATAAAATGAAAAAACTAACATTACTTATTTTGCTAATTCCCTTCTATTCTTTTGGACAGGTGAGTAAACAAGACAGCCTCTGGATTCCTTTCAGCTTCATTATCGGAGATTGGGAAGGAACCGGAGAAGGAGAACCTGGCAAAGGAGATTATGAAAGAAGTTATCATTTCATCTTTAACAAAAAATTTATTGAAGTAAAAAATAAATCGACTTATCCTCCGACTGATAAATACCCTGAAGGTGAAGTCCACGAAGATGTCGGCTACATTAGTTACGATAAAATAAGGAGAACATTTATTCTCAGGCAATTTCATAAAGAAGGATTTGTTAATCAGTACCTGCTCGACAACATTTCTGCAGACGGGAAAACTTTTATATTTACAACTGAATCCATAGAGAATATTCCACCCGGATGGAAAGCAAGGGAAACTTATAACGTATTAAATGATAATGGATTTACAGAAACTTTTGAACTCGCTGAACCAGATAGAGGTTTCCAGGTTTATACAAAAACAAAATTTAACAGGAAGTAAATTTTTTATGAGAAGTGTTAATAAATTATATAAAGCTATTGATGAACCGATGCAAGGTTTATCTACTTACCGGGCATTTCCAAACAGAGGGTTAGACAGCCTTGATCCGTTCATACTTCTTAATCATCATGGTCCACAAAATTTTCCGCGGGACAATACCGGATTGCCTTTCAGTCCTCATCCTCACAGGGGTTTTGAGACTCTTACATTTATTCTTAAAGGCGATGTTATGCATTCGGATTCAAGTGGTGGAAAAAGTATAATTACATCGGGAGGCATTCAGTGGATGACTGCTGGAAGTGGAATTGTTCATTCAGAAAATTCTTCTGATAATTTTAAAAAGAATGGCGGCGTTGAGGAAGTGCTTCAGCTTTGGATTAATCTTCCTTCTAAACTAAAAATGACTCCGCCTAAATATATTGGTTTGCAGAAAGATAAAATTACAAAACTGAATTTTGATGATGGAAAGGTTATTGTTAATCTTGTTACTGGCAAATGGGGTAATGAGAAAGGTCCGATTGATTCTTTAACTGATGTTCTTACTTCATTTATTGAATTCCAAAAAGGTGGAAATTTAAAAGTAAATGTTGATAAGGAAAGAAATATTCTTTTATATGTTGTTGATGGGAAAATAAACGTTAACAATACGACAGCAGAGAAACTTGCTTTAGTTGAATTCGATAATGACGATGAAGAAATTAATATTGAAGCTCTAGAAGATTCTATATTAATTTTTTGCCATGGCAAACCGTTTAATGAACCTGTCGTTTCTTACGGTCCATTCGTTATGAATACAGAAGCAGAAATAAGGCAGGCAATAATTGATTATCAAGCGGGAAAATTTGAATAAATACTTGACATACCAGGCTTGACCCGGTATCTCAAAAGTAAATTGAAAACATCTTTTGATCTCGTTCTTGCCACATTGAGATAAACAAATTAAGTTTGCTAACAATTATCCTTTTCATTCTAACGTGGTTGTTGTATAAGAAGTTTTCTAAGTAGATGCCGAACCCCGATATCAGATTCCGGATAAATAAGATAAAAAATGATTAAAAACTCCATCAAAAAATTACTTTTGATAGTTAAAGATTTAAAGGCCGCATATCCGCATAAAGAATTTACTTTGGATGGAAGATTAGTTGGAGATATTGGTGAAGTTTTAGCTGAAAAAACATATCAAATAAAATTGCTACATGGGCTTGCAAAATTTTACGATGCTGTTTGTACAGACGGAACAAAAAGGAATGTGCAAATTAAGGCTACTATGAAAAACCATTTAGGTTTTCCCTGTGATCACGTCCCCGAATATTATTTGGGAATTAGAATTACCAATGAAGGTAAAATTGAAGAAGTCTTTAATGGCCCGGGCAAAATAATCTGGAATAAATTAGCTCATAAAAAGCCAAATAAAATAAATATGTTTCGTGTTTCAATTACTATGCTTAAAAAATTGAATGATCAAGTTCCGGCAGAGTTGCGTATTCCTAAACGTAACCGATAAAGAACCACAAAATGCCTAAAGCAAAAAAGAAAATAATTGCCAGCACAGAAAATTATTCTTCACTCATTGGCAATATTTCATTTCTGCTCGAAGCAGCAAGAAGAACTTCTGTACGCGCTGTTAATACAATTCTTACGGCAACCTATTGGGAAATAGGAAGAAGAATTGTCGAGTTTGAACAAAAAGGTGTTGACCGTGCTCAGTATGGGGATAAACTACTTAAAAAACTTTCTAATGACTTAATAAAAAAATTTGGAAGAGGTTTCTCTGAAAGGAATCTCGAATTAATGCGCCTCTTTTATATTTCTCATTCAATTTCGCAGACAGTGTCTGCGAAATCTCCTATTGTTGAAAACATTTCGCAGACACCGTCTGCACAATCTATAGAGTTATCTAATAGCTTTCCATTACCCTGGTCTCATTATGTTCGCTTATTATCCGTTAAAAATAAAGATGCAAGAAAATTTTATGAGTCGGAAGCATTAAGAAACGGTTGGTCTGTTCGTCAGCTTGACAGGCAAATTTCATCACAGTTTTATGAAAGAACACTTCTTTCAAAAAATAAAGCTGCAATGCTAAAGAAAGGAAATAAATCCAGACCAGAAGATATATTAAACGCTGAAGAAGAAATCAAAGACCCGATCATTTTGGAATTCCTTGGACTAAAAGACGAATATTCGGAAAGTGAATTGGAGGAAACATTAATTAAACACCTAGAAAATTTTCTTCTAGAACTTGGCGGCGATTTTGCTTTTATAGGAAGACAGAAAAGATTAAGAATTGGAAGCGAATGGTATCGTATTGATTTGTTATTCTTTCATAGAAAATTAAAATGTCTTGTGGTTATTGATCTTAAGGTAGGAAAGTTCACACATTCAGATGCCGGACAGATGCACCTATATCTTAATTATGCAAAAGAAAATTGGACAAACAAAGATGAAAACCCACCAGTGGGTTTAATACTCTGTGCTGAGAAGGATAGTGCAGTTGCAAAATATGCTCTGGAAGGTCTGCCAAATAAAGTGCTTGCATCAGAATACAAACTAAACCTACCTAAAGAAAAACTATTAGTAAAAGAAATAGTTAAAACAAGAAAAGTTTTAGAAAGCAGAAATATAAATGGAAAAAAATAATTATTATTACGGTTCATAAAATCATTTGGAGATATAATTATGCAATATATTCCTTCAGACTCCCGTTATGATAATATTATTTACAAACGCTGCGGCAGAAGCGGACTAAAGCTTCCCCCGATTTCACTCGGCTTCTGGTACAATTTCGGCGGATACGATATTTTTGAAAACTGCCGTGCAATGGTTCACCGTGCTTTTGATCTTGGTATTACTCATTTTGATCTTGCAAATAACTACGGACCTCCTTACGGTTCAGCAGAAAAAA
>MGZZ01000013.1:0-147 GCA_001802795.1 Ignavibacteria bacterium GWC2_36_12
CATTTGGGATTTCAAACAAATTATTGAATAAGCATACTGCAAAGGAAATCTGGGGACATTGTAATAAGCTTCTACAGGATGATGGTTTCTCTGTTAAGGGTTTGCTCAAAAACTTTAAAGTTAAAGTTCTCTGTACAACAAATGATC
>MGZZ01000013.1:311-12522 GCA_001802795.1 Ignavibacteria bacterium GWC2_36_12
TTTCCAAAATATATTGAAGCTATAAGAGTACGCCATGATTTCTTTCATCAGAGTGGATGCAGGATTTCGGATCATGGAATTGAAGTTCCTTATGCTGAAGATTATACTCAACAGGATATAGAAAAAATATTTGAGAAAATTCTTTTATCTAAAGAATTAATGCAAGATGAAATTCTGAAATTCAAATCAGCTATGATGTATGAATTTGGTCTAATGGATCATGAAAAAAACTGGGTTCAGCAGCTTCACATTGGAGCTTTAAGAAACAACAACACAAGAATGTTTAACAGTCTTGGTCCCGATACGGGTTATGATTCCATAGGTGATTTTAATATTGCTATTTCATTGGTGAAATTTTTAGATGACCTCGATAAAGAAAACAAGCTTGCCAAAACCATAATCTATAATCTTAATCCAAAGGATAACGAAGTAATTGCTACGATAATGGGCAGTTTCCAGGATGGCAATATACCGGGCAAAATACAATTTGGAAGCAGCTGGTGGTTTCTGGATCAGAAAGACGGTATGGAAAAACAGTTAAATACTCTTTCTAATATGGGATTGATAAGCAGGTTCGTTGGAATGTTAACTGACTCACGAAGCTTCCTTTCTTTTTCGCGTCATGAATACTTTCGGAGAATCCTTTGCAATATAATTGGGGAAGATGTAGAAAAAGGTTTTCTCCCCGATTCGGACGAATTATTGGCTCCATTAATTAAAGGTGTATGCTATTATAATGCAGAACAATATTTTGAGTTTGATAAAGCCTGATCTTTTATGAATAAATTAAAGAAAATTGTGTTGTTATGAATAGAATAAATTTTTCTGCTACAGTGTTGTTTATTCTCTTTTTTATTTTGCAGGCATATGCTCAAATTTATGTTTCTCCCACAGGCGATGATAATAACCCGGGAACAATTGAACAGCCTTTGAAAAGTATAACTGCGGCTGTAAGTTCTGCTCAGGCAGGGGATACAGTTTTTGTACGCGGCGGAGTTTATTCTTTAACAACGACAATCAGCATTTCTAAAAGCGGTAGTGAAGGTAACAGGTACTATCTTCTTTCATATCAGGATGAAAGACCTGTTCTTGACTTTTCTTCTATGTTAGTAGGAAGTAGTAACAGGGGAATACGCCTTAGCGGAAGTTATTGGTATATAAAAGGAATAGATATAAAAGGCGCTGGCGACAACGGGATGAATATGAGCGGTTCAAATAATATTATAGAATTTTGTTCCTTTTATGAAAACAGAGATACAGGTTTACAGATTGGCGGAGGTGCATCAAATAATCAAATTATTAATTGTGATTCCTACTTTAATGCTGATCCTGATCATAATGATGCAGATGGTTTTGCACCAAAGCTTGATGTTGGTACCAATAACTATTTCTATGGCTGCAGAGCCTGGCAAAATTCAGATGATGGTTGGGACGGTTACCTGCGTGGTGCAGATGATGTAAGTACAATTCTTGATAACTGCTGGATTTTCAATAATGGATATTTGAAAAATGGTACCGACAGCGATGGCAACGGTAACGGTTTTAAAATGGGTGGAAGCGATGATAAGATGTTGATGCACAACGTTACTTTACGAAACTGTCTTGCTTTTGATAACAGAGAAAGAGGTTTTGATCAAAACAACAACAGAGGCTCGATGACTCTTTACAATTGTACAGCTTACAGAAATGGTTCAAACTATTATGTTTCATTAGCTGGTAATAAGGCAGCGACAATAGTCAATTGCATAGCTTTAGGCTACCAAGGCCCATTAGGCACTTTTGTGATTCAGCAAACTAATAGCTGGCAAAGCCCATTCACTGTCGCAAACGACGATTTTATTTCTATTGATACTTCAGGAGTGCGAGATCCTCGTAAAACTGATGGAAGTTTACCGGATATTAATTTTTTGCATCTCGCATCAGGAAGCGATTTGATTAATGCCGGTACCGATGTTGGCTTGCCGTTTAATGGTATTGCGCCAGACCTTGGGGCTTTTGAATTAGGTGAAACAGTTCCGGTTGAGCTTGTCGCTTTTTCAGCATCTGTTACGGGGAAAGATATAATTCTCAACTGGGCTACTGCAAGCGAACTTAACAATTATGGCTTCGAAGTACAGAAGAAATTTGATGGCTCAGATTTTATTACCATTGGATTTGTTCCCGGTTCAGGCACAACAACAGAAACAAATCAATATCAGTTTATCCATAAGAATTCTGAACAAGGAATAAATATTTATCGCCTTAAACAAATTGATTTTTCAGGTACATTCAGTTTCTCTGATGAGGTTCAGATTAATTTTAATGCGCCGGATGAATTTATACTTTTTCAAAATTATCCCAATCCGTTTAATCCCGGCACAGCAATAACTTTCTCGCTTGCAGAAAAAGCACCTGTTAGTTTGCAGATTTATAATTTGGTGGGTGAGTTAATTGTGTCTTTAATTACTAATGAATTAAAAGAGCCTGGTACTTACTCAATTAATTTTAATGCCTCCGGGCTTTCCAGCGGAACATATATTTATGTTTTGAAACAGGGAGAAAATATTTTATCGAAGAAAATGATTCTTCTTAAATAAATAATAATCATCAATAAATTTTTTTTAATATGAAAAAGATTTATTCAAATTCTGTCCTGATACTTTTCCTTTTCTTATTACAATTTGCTTGTGCTCAAACTGAAAAGAACAACACCGGTTGGGAACAGCTTGATGGAATTCTTTCAAATATTAACCCGCCGACATTTCAGAATAAAACTTTTAATATAATTGATTACGGCGCAATTGCTGATGGAGTTACTGACTGTACAATTGCTTTCAAAAATGCTATTGAAGATTGTTCAAAAAACGGGGGCGGGAAAGTTGTAGTGCCTGAAGGAATTTTTCTTACCGGCGCAATTCATTTGAAGAGTAATGTCAATCTTTATATATCTGAAAACGCAGTTGTGAAGTTTTCCACTGATAAAAATAAATATCTTCCGGTTGTTTATACGAGATGGGAAGGTGTTGAATGTATGAATTATTCTCCTCTCATTTATGCTTATGAACAGGAAAATATTGCTGTTACCGGGAAAGGAATTTTGGATGGACAAGGAAGTAATCAAAATTGGTGGAGCTGGAAGGGAAAGAAAGATTATGGCTGGGGTGAGGGTGGGCCGGATCAGAAATTTGGAAGAGATAAATTATTCGAAATGGCTGAGAATAATATTCCACCGGAAGAAAGAATTTTTGGAGACGGACATTATTTAAGACCAAATTTCATTCAACCTTATAAGTGTAAAAATATTTTAATTGAGGGAGTTACATTTAAGAATTCACCAATGTGGTTTATTCATCCTGTTCTCTGCCGGAATGTTTATGTATTAAATGTTACTATTGAAGGTTTGGGCCCCAATAACGATGGATGCAATCCTGAAAGTTCAAAAGATGTATTGATAAAGAATTGCTACTTCAACACTGGTGATGATTGTATAGCAATTAAATCAGGAAGAAATAATGACGGAAGAAGAGTTAATGTACCGAGCGAAAATATTATCATTCAAAACTGCAAAATGAAAGAAGGACATGGTGGCGTTGTTATTGGGAGTGAGATTTCAGGAAGTGTAAGGAACGTATTTGCTGAAAATTGTGAAATGGACAGTCCTAACCTTGAAAGAGTTTTAAGGATTAAAACTAATTCAATAAGAGGCGGAGTGATTGAAAATGTTTTTATGAGGAATGTTAAAGTGGGAGAAGTAAGTGAAGCAGTAATTAAGATAGATTACTTCTACGAAGAAGGAGACGTGGGAGAATTTACTCCGACAGTAAAAAATATTTTTGTTGAAAATCTTACATCTAAAAAAAGTTCCTATGCAGTCTGGATAAAAGCGTATAACCGTTCTCCTTTACAAAACATTGAATTAAAAGATTGTTTCTTTGATAATGTTGAAAAAGAAAATGTGCTTGAAAGCGTTGAAAATCTTGAAATAGAATCTGTGGTTATTAATGGGAAAGAATTTACTTTTAAAAAAGACAAACTATAAGAATACGCTTATTTGTAAATGAAGAACAACCTGCTGGTATATACAATATAAATTTTGATGCTTCGGCACTTAGTTCGGGAGTTTATCTGTACAAACTTACAGCTAATAATGTAATACTTTCTAAAAAGATGAGCCTGATAAAATAAACCGGAAAATATTTTTCTAAGCTTATGAAATTAAAATTTGTTCTGATCGTAATGTACTTTCTGCTGGTTGTGGTTTGCTTTCCGGTTTATTCCCAGGATTCTTTATCAACAATATGGTACTTGAATAGAACAGATTCCATAGGAGGGTATAAAACAACGGCTTTAAATGAATATCCATCATTTACATCAACAATTCAGGGAGATGCGTTATTATTTGATGGAATAAATGATGCGCTGTTTATTGAAAATAATCCGCTTGGGAATGCTTCTTCATTTACAATTGAAATAATTCTCAGACCTGATTCATCAATAAACCCGGATAATATTGAGCAGCGATACATTCATATTCGGGGAAAAGAAAATGACAACCGGAGAGTTTTATTGGAACTTCGTTTAACAGATGATCAAAAGTGGTTTCTCGATACTTACATTAGATCCGAAGTCAATGGACGGACTTTAATTGATTCAAATCTTACTCATCAAACCGGTGAGTGGTATCATGTTGCATTGGTTTATGATAACGGAATGATGCGTCATTATGTAAATGGAGTTGAAGAAGCCTCGGGCGAAGTGACATTTGTTCCTGTTAAAAATGGGCAAATATCTATTGGTGTACGACAAGGTCCCCGGTGCTGGTTCAAAGGTGCAATTCATTTAATAAAATTCACCAGGCGGTCACTTCAGCCGGATGAATTTATATCTGTTGTAACCAATATTCAAGGGAAAACCAATCAGGTAAAAGATTATTTCCTTTGTCAAAATTATCCTAATTTTTTTAATCCATCGACTTCTATTAAATTAAACTCTTATGAAGTATAAATATATCTCTCGTTTTAAAAGATTTTGGTTTTTTATATCAATTATATTCTGTTTCTCTTCAATCCTGGTTTTTTCTCAATTAAGGCAAGATAAAGATTGGTCTCACAGACTTATTGAAAATTTTATAAAGCTTCATCCCGATACTATAGCTTATAAGAATGAAGCAAAGAGTTATAAATGGAATTATGAGCAGGGATTAATTCTTGAAGCATTTTACCAGAAATGGAAGACAGCAGGAGATGAGAAATATTTCAATTACATAAAGAAGAATATTGATTACTATGTTCAGGAAGATGGTTCGATTAAGACTTATAAGATGAGTGATTTTAATATTGATAATATTTCTCCCGGAAGAATACTGCTCTATCTATATAAAGAAACAAAAGAAGAAAAATATAAAAAAGCCGCGGATACTTTAAGGAAACAATTAGAATTACATCCGAGAACAGCGAGCGGAGGGTTCTGGCACAAAAAAATATATCCCGATCAGATGTGGCTCGATGGGCTTTTTATGGCAGAACCTTTCTACACTCTTTATGCTTCAATTTTTAATGAAACTGAATCGTTCGATGATATAGCCAAACAATTTTTATTAATAAGAGATAATCTTAAAGATGAAAATACAGGCTTATATTATCATGGCTGGGATGAAAGTAAAAAGCAAAATTGGGCAGACCTCGTTACTGGAAGATCACCAAGCTATTGGGGCAGGGCAATTGGCTGGTTTATGATGGCTCTTGTTGATGTGCTGGATTATTTTCCTGCAGATCATCAAAACCGCAAAGACTTAATTGAAATTTTACAAAATCTCTCAGAGAGTTTATTGAAATACAAGGATGAAAAATCCGGGTTATGGTATTTAGTTGTGGACCAGGGAAACCGTGAGGGAAATTATATTGAAGCTTCTTCATCTTCAATGTACGCTTATGCTTTTGCTAAAAGTGCTAATAAAGGGTATCTCGATAAGAAGTTTTATAATATTGCGCGGGAGTCATTTAATAATATTCTCAAGCATTTAGTTACTTATGATGATGAAAATCATTTCTATCTTAACAATGTCGTCTCTGTTGGTGGTCTTGGTGGAGAGCAAGATCGTGATGGAAGCTTTGAATACTACATAAGTGAGCCAAAACGGGTTAATGATTTCAAAGGCTATGGTCCTTTTATGTTGCTGGCAATTGAACTTGAGAAAAATGAAAAGTCGGGAGATGGTAAAAAAGTCGGTTTGGATTATTATTTTAACAATGAATGGAAAGATGGGAAAAGATTTCATTATGTTTGGGAAGATACAACATATTCGGGTTTTTCCGATCTGGGAGAAATAATTCAGGAACTTGGTGCTGAGACAACATCATTAACATCTGCGCCAACTGAGGAGTCTCTTAAGAAATATGATATTTATATAATTGTTGATCCTGACACGCCTAAAGAAACAGAAAAACCCAACTACATTGATAATGAAGCGAGAGAAGCTATTGAAGATTGGGTAAGTGATGGAGGCATTTTAGCTCTGTTTGCAAATGATAGCTCAAATTGTGAGTTTACAAATTTAAATCTTCTTTCAGAACGGTTTGGAATTTATTTTAATGAAGATCGCAGGAATATGGTTACAGGAAAGAATTTTGATATGGGGAAGATTGATAAATTACCCGGTCATCCTGTATTTAGAAATGTTAAACAGATATATATAAAAGAATTGAGCACATTAAAGTTATGGGGAAATGCAGAACCTGTTTTAACCGATGATGACGGTGTGATAATGACTATAAGTAAATTTGGCGACGGCTATGTTTTTGCCATTGGGGATCCCTGGCTTTATAATGAATATATAGACAACCGGAAGCTCCCGGAAGTTTTTGAAAATTTTAAAGCGGCAAAAAATTTATTTGAATGGTTATTAAATATTAAATTGCATGATTAGTTTTTGAATAAGTTTGAAAATGAATAAAAAGGTAAGGATAATAAAATTAGAAGACCTTGCAAAGAAACTGAAAGTTTCTAAGGTTACAATTTCCAAAGCTTTGAGAAATCATCCGGATATCTCGCCGCTGACAATTAAAAGAGTAAAAGATTTAGCAGATAAACTCGGATATGTTCCGAATTATATGGCAAAAAATTTGTCTGCTAGGAAATCAAACACGATCGGGTTAGTTATACCTAAAATTGCACATTTGTTTTTTGCTTCTGTTATTGAATCTATTTATGACACGGCATTTGAAAATAATTATGAAACACTGCTAACTGTATCCCAGGAGCAGGAAGAAAGAGAGAAAAAGCATATTTTATCTCTTCTTTCAATGCGGGTGGATGGGTTGATTGTTTCAATTACACAGGAAACCAAAGATACCACGATATTTAAAAGAGTGTTGCAACAAAATATCCCGTTAGTATTTGTAGACAGAGTGCCCGATCTCGAAGGCGTTTCAAGTGTAACAGTTGACGATACAGGCGGCTCTTATTCTGCAGTAATGTATGCTATAAAAAAAGGTTATAGGAAAATGGCTCATATCGGTGGCTATCCTCATGTAAACATTGGCAGAGCAAGGCGCGATGGTTTTCTTCAGGCATTAAATGCGAATGATCTTCCTATTAATGAAGATTGGGTAGTTGGAGGCGGTTTTGGTGAAGTGGATGGCTATAACGGTTTTATGAAGATTTATGATAAGAAAAATTTGCCTGAGTATATTCTTGCAGTTACATATCCTGTGGCACTGGGAATTTATAATGCGGCAAACGAACTTGGAATAAGGATACCTGAAGATATTGAAATAACCTGCTTTGGAAAAAATTCTTTCAATGAGTTTGTACCCTCTATGTTTAATTTTGTGGACCAACCGGCTAAAGAATTGGGTAAACAAGCTACTAATTTAATTATCCAGCACATTAATGATCCCAAGGCTTTTGAGCCAAAACATATTGAGCTTAAAACACAACTTATTATTAGTAACAAGCCTAAAAGCGAACCGGTAGGTTAAAGTTCTTCCCGACTGCAAATCTTAAATAGTTTTTAAGTTTATAAGATTCAAGATCAGTATGAGAATTTATTGTCTTCTTTTATTTCTCTTATTCGGTTTAAAGAATACAATTGCCTTCGAATCTGATTTTATAGTATCACAGGATGGAAAGGGTGATTATACTACCGTCCAGGCTGCATTAAATGCTGTTCCGCTTAATGCTTCACAAAGATATATCATTTATATAAAAAAGGGGATATATAATGAGAAGCTTTATTTTGAAAAAAGTAATATAGTTTTGATTGGAGAAAATCGCGACAGCACACAAATTGTTTACGCAGAACTCAGGAGTAACTGGAGGGCTTCGCATCCTGATGATTATGGTTCTGCAGTAGTAAATATTAAAAATGATGTGAGCGACCTTACGTTTATCAGTTTGACAATTCATAATAATTACGGTGGCATTTACGGAAACAATGACCACCAGTTTGCAATAAGAGGTGGACAAGGCGTTACAAGAATCATCATTGATAATTGTAATATAATTGCAGATGGAGGCGATACAGTTAGTTTATGGAATACGGAAGATGGAATGTATTATCATAGCAACTGCTATTTTGAAGGATATGTAGATTATGTCTGTCCCCGCGGTTATTGTTTTATTGAAGAAAGTAAATTTTTTGGGAGGAACCTGACTGCTTCAATCTGGCATGACGGAAGCGGCAGAGAAGATCACAGGTTTGTTATAAAAAATTCAAGGTTTGATGGTGTAAAAAATTTTCCTTTGGGAAGATTTCATAGAGATGCACAGTTCTTTCTGATCGGTTGTACCTTTTCTGATAATATGGCAGATAAAGATATTTTTTTTGCCCCATCAAACCCGCCACGCGTTTTGAAGTGGGGTGAAAGCAGACACTACTTTTATAATTGCCATGGAGATAGTGTGGATTATGTATGGCATGGTAATAACCTGAATGATGCAAAAGAAAAAGTATTGCCGGAGGAAATTACTCCTGAATGGACATTTAAAGATCTATGGGATCCCAAAACTGTTTTGAGATCGATAAAAATTAATTAAAGAAAGCATAAACTTGCCTGTTATGAAACGAAGGCGACAGTTAAAAAAAAATAAATTAGGGTAAAAAATGAAAGCCTCTTTTTTTAGAGATGAGTTGTTGGCTTATAAAGAAAGTAATTCTTATTTGAAGAAAAAAAATCTGAATAGCATCGAGATTCAAATTTATCCCAGGTCAGTTCAGAAATTTGAACAAGTGATCTTCTTTATAGCAAAAGATAATATTGAAAAATATCTATTTTTATATTATAATGATCCGGGGAATGAGATAGCCGGTAAGTTTAAGGGAAATATCCTTACGTTTAATAGTTCAGAAAACTTTCTGCTGAAGAGATGTATTCAAAACACATATAACAGGGAAATGCTTCAGGAATGTTTTGATTTTACCAGACCACGGACGATTGGATTAGCTGATTCATTCGGTTTTGGTGACAGGCTCGGACTTGCAAATCCGGCACACATACGTTCTCTGGAAAGCAGCAATTTTAAGCCAATACTTGCACAACAATCAATAAGAGAACTTACAAGAACAAACAGAACTCCCTCAGAAGTTATGGATGCTTCGGCTTGGGCTGTGTTCCAGGAGGGTTATAAGGGAGGGTTTGGCGCAGATGCCGATCATCTGAAAACAAAGGAAGATATTGATTTAATGGTCAGGAACGGATTTAAGATGTTCACTTTCGATCCAAGTGAATACGTACACAACGAAGCCGATACTCTGCCCGATAATCAACTTGATAACAGGTTAAAAAGTATTAACTGGGAAGGTTTGAAAGTACGATATGAAAACCTTGCAAAAACTTACTTGAGTAAAGAATTTAAAATAACAGGTGAGTTAATTATCAGTACTGATGAAAATAAAGTAAAGCGTGCTCTTATTAAATATGGAGATGCACTTGCTTATATTAAAAAGTTATACGATTATCTTAGGAAAAACCACGTAGGTTACGAATCGGAAGTGGAAGTTTCTGTTGATGAAACCGATTCTGTAACATCACCGTTTGAACATTTTTTTATTGCAACAGAATTAAAGAGACTCGATGTTAAACTTATAAGTCTCGCCCCCCGGTTTATCGGCGATTTTGAAAAAGGAATAGATTACAAGGGAGATCTTGAATTGTTTAAACAAGAGTATATTAAACATATAAGCATAGCAAATTATTTTGGTACCTATAAACTTAGTCTTCACTCCGGTAGTGATAAATTCGGAGTTTACCGTGTAATAGGTTCTTTAAAGATTGGTGTTACACATGTAAAAACCGCGGGCACAAGTTATTTAGAAGGGCTTAAAGTGCTTGCGGAAAAAGAACCGGCGATTTTCAGAGAAATGCTTGATTATTGCAAAAACCTCTATGATGCAGAAAAGAAGACGTATCATGTTTCTGCCGATATTAATAATGTAAAACCAGCGAAAGAATATACGGACAAGGAATTAATTGGACTATTTAACCAGGATGACTGGAGACAAATACTTCATGTAACATTCGGACGGGTACTTGCGGATAAAAACAAAAAAGGCGAGTATGTATTTAAAGATAAATTATTCGATTGTTTGAAAAAGAACGAAGAGACTCACTACAATTTTATAATTAACCATTTTCATAAACACCTGGAGCCGTTTAATTAATATGGGAAGAGAAAAAATACTTGACGAAATTCTGAAAAGAAAAGTTGTTGCAGTCCTTAGAATAAAGGAAGAAGAAAAGCTTAAAAAAGTTATTGAAGCAATCAATAAAGGTGGAATATCTGTAGTTGAAATTACGATGACTGTACCGAATGCAATTCAATTAATAGAAAAAATGAGTAAAGAACTTGATAAGAATATTTTACTCGGGGTTGGTTCTGTCTTGAACAAGTCCATTGCCGAGGATGCCATAAAAGCAGGAGCTAAATATGTTGTTAGTCCTGTTCTAAAAAAAGAAATTATTGAAGCTTCTCACAAACACGATGTACCCGTAATGCCCGGTTGTTTTACACCAACAGAAATTCAAACAGCTTATGAGTTTGGTGCCGACATTATCAAAGTATTTCCAGCAGATGTTGTGGGGATGGCTTTTTTCAAAGCGATACTGGCTCCTTTACCTCATCTTAAACTTATGCCGACGGGTGGTGTTTCTTTAACAAATGCAGGTGATTGGCTGAAAGCAGGAGCTTGCGCTGTGGGAATAGGCTCTGCGCTGCTTGATAAAAAAGCAATCCAGGAAGGAAATTATTCAAAGCTGACAGAGAATGCAGCAACAATTATGAAAAGTATTTCTGTTTCAATAAATAACTAAGAGTGGAGAATGAACCAAAATTTAATTGATATAAAAGATAAAGTGTGTGTTATTACCGGCGGGTGCGGAATATTCGGTAATGTTTTTGCATCGGGTCTGATAAAAATGGGAGCTAAAGTCGCTATTACTGATTATAAAAAAGGAAGATGTGATACGTGTGCACAAAGAATTGCGCAGGAAGCAGGAGCTCCCGTACTTTGTGTGGTTGCAGACGTTTTAAAAAAGGATATGCTGATCGAAGCAAAAAAGGAAATCAATAAAGAGTTTGGAAAAATTGATGTCTTGATAAATGGAGCGGGAGGAAATTCACCAACATCTACTACTGTCGATGAGTTCGTAACGGATGTAAACCTGAACCAGTTGAGCAGGACTTTCTTTGGTCTGGAATTAGACGGCTTCAGGCAGGTATTTGATTTGAATTTCCTTGGAACAGTTTTACCAACTATGGTTTTTGCCGAAGATATGCTCGGAAGAGGCGGCTCGGTTATCAATATTTCATCAATGAACTCTTTCAGACCGTTAACAAAAATACCGGCTTATTCTGCTGCAAAAGCTTCGGTAAATAATCTTACACAATGGCTTGCAGCTCATTTTGCAAAAGCAAACATCAGGGTTAATGCTATTGCGCCGGGATTTTTTGTTACGAGACAAAATGAATATTTATTGGTAGATGAAAAAACCAAAGAACTAACTGAGCGTGGGAAAAGAATTATTCAGAATACCCCGATGGGAAGATTCGGTAATCCGCAGGATGTTCTTGGAACTCTTTACTATCTTATTTCGGATATGTCTAAATTCGTAACCGGCGTCGTTGTTCCTGTAGATGGCGGATTCAATGCTTTCAGCGGAGTTTAATCTTATATCCAAGCTCAAAAAGATTTTATAACATTACAATTATTAAAAGTATTTTAAATAACAGGTAA
>MGZZ01000014.1 GCA_001802795.1 Ignavibacteria bacterium GWC2_36_12
TGCTATATATTTTCATTATATCATAAGCATCCTGGTTTCCCAGTAAACGTGCACTATTTAAATCAACAAGTGCTTCTTCCCTGTTTCCCATAAGCAATTTTGCAGTTCCAATCATCGAATACAATTTTGCATATATCGGATTAGAGTGAACAGACTTTTTCAAACCGTTCTGAGCTGCTTTTTTCTCGGCTTCCACTTCAGCCCTGAAGTGCAGCTTTACTGCCTGAAGACAATCTTCAATAACGCCTTCGTAATCGTGGATTTCAAGTTTTGCTGCACCCCTATTGGTATAAGAATGAGGAAACTGCGGATCAATAATTATTGCCTTAGTGAATTCAAGTATTGCGCCTTTGAAATCTCCCAGCAACATTTTATTGTTCCCTTTTACAATATATTCGGGTGCGCCGTTTTTAAAAGAACCTAGTTTCATATTACCCTCACAACAGAATTTAGATTATAACATTATGAGTAAATATTGTTTATTACTCTTCATATGTTTTTTGCCCTGCTAAAGGGAATTTCAAATGATATGCCGTAAAAACTGTAGATATTATTGTATTTCGGTGTGTTGTTAAAATCTTGGTTGCCTCAAACTAAGATTTATTTGCTAAGATAAAACAGGGGTTTAAATATAAGAGTAAGTTCAAGTTCAAGTTCAAGAACAAACAAAAAAATGTTTGAACTTTTTTAGTGGAGCTAGCCGGGATCGAACCGGCGACCTTCTCGTTGCGAACGAGACGCTCTCCCAGCTGAGCTATAGCCCCGCAAATTTGTATTTCAAAAATGTTTTTTAGTGAATGCTCTTCCTGAATGACTTTTTAAATATTTTTCAAATGAAAGTGCCTTTTGCTTATCATTAAAAGCTATCGCAATGTTGATTTTCCATGGTTTGTATTTTGAAGTATACTGTGCACTCCCTTCATTATGTTTTATTATCCTCTTCTTAATATTTGTCGTAAAACCTGTATAATATTTATCCGTATAATTTATGCTTTGGAGTATATAAACATAATAATACATTTTCTCTCAAACATTATCCTCATCGGCATGCCAAGGCGAAGTTTTGAGCAAAGTAAATATTTACATTAAGCACGGCTTCACCTGATAAATCAGGTTATGCCGTTGCAGACTTCTTTTTTCGCTTTGCTCAAAACGAAGTCTGGTGGAGCTACGGGGGATCGAACCCCGAACCTCTTGGATGCCATCCAAGCGCTCTCCCAATTGAGCTATAGCCCCGTTTACAATTAACAATGAACAATTCAAAATGAAAAATTTCTTTTATTGTACGGTTCAAAATAATTACAATGAAACTGTTTATCAACATTTTTATTTATTAATGACTTGGATGAATTTATAAATGAAAGTAATTTTATTTTATGAAAAAAATATTTCCTCTTCTGCTTTTACTTTTTTATGCGGGTTGTGATGATACAACTACAAATATTGATGATGAAATTATACCTGATTCAAATGTAAGCTATTCAAAGCATATACAACCGGTATTTGATGCTAAGTGTGTAAACTGTCATGGCGCAGGCACTACAGAGGCTGGGCTCGATTTAACAACGTGGGCGGGTACTACTGCTGATCCATCAATTGTTTCGCGTGGAGAACCTGATAACAGTAAGTTAGTCTGGACAACCGAATACCCGTCTCGTGCAGGATTTCCTCAAATGCCTCCAACAGATTCACCATATCTCCCTTTTACAACAAATCAATTAAAAGGATTAAAAACATGGATTGCAGAAGGAGCTATAAATAATTGAAAGAATACAAAAATTTAAAAACTGAAAGAGTAATTTTTAAATCTTTAAATTTTGCAATTTTGTAATTTTATAGCCACCTCATTTTTTTGTACCAGTCAACAGTTCTTTTTATTCCTTCTTCAATCGAGATTTCCTGTTTGAAGCCGAAATCTTTAAAGGCTTTTTTATAATCGCTGATCCACGCAGGCTGAGTAATATCTTTTGCTTTTTCTATATTTAATGTTGCTGCTTTACTGCTGAACAAAGAAAGGAATTGGGCGATCGCAGCTATTATATAAACAACAAAATGAGGAACTTTAACTTTGAACGGTTTTTTGTTCATAACTTTTGAAGTAGCATCACCGACTTCTTTCCACGTATAATATTTTTGTGATGTTATAAAATAGGTTTGCCCCGCTGCTTTCTGCGATGTTGCCGCTAAATACAAACCTCTGACCACATCATTAACATGAATAAGGCTTACCTGTTTATCATGTAAACCAATTGTAGTCATCAAACCTTTGTTAAAAGTCTGGAAGAAAATAAAAATCTCGGTATCCCTTTCGCCATAGATTGCAGCAATCTTGCAAACTGTAATCGGAAGTTTATCCATATAATTTTTTGCAAGTTTTTCCTGTGCAAGCTTACTTCTTCCATAAGTAGTTATTGGTTTGCAGGAAGAATCTTCATTTATAGGATTACTCAGTGAGGAAGGTCCGGATGAAGTCTGACTACTAACAATCAAAAATCTTTTAATATTTTCTTTAAACTCCAGTGCAACATCGAGCAAAACACGTGTTGTTTCAACATTACCGTTAAAGTAACCTTCCGGCTTTTTTGATTTTACAATTCCGGCTACATGATAAATATAATCAGCACCGTCAAAAATTTTTCTTAGTCCCTCTTTATCTGTTAATTTACAGATATGAAGTTCAACATCTTTTCCTTCGAGCCATCTCAGGCTACTTGTTTTCCTGATTATACATCTAACTTTATAATTTTTCTCCAATAACAAGTCTACGAGGTGACTTCCTACAAATCCTGAGGCTCCGGTAACTACTGCAATTAATTTTTTATCCATTAGAATTTATTGATTTTCAAACTTTTTAATTTTACATTGAACGGCTAAATTTAAGAAATAAATAGTGATTTAGTAGAATTATGCATCACATTTTAAGGAAGTAAATTGGATCTTTTCAAAAAATGCTATGACTTCACAAGGGCTGACGAAATAAAGGCAGCCGGGTTCTACCCGTATTTCAGACCAATTGAAGAAAATGAAGGACCCGTTGTTAAAATCGAGGGGAAAAAAGTTATAATGGCTGGCTCGAACAACTACCTTGGTCTTACAGCTCATCCAAAAGTCAAAGAAGCTGCAAGAAAAGCAGTTGAGAAATATGGAACGGGCTGTTCCGGTTCCAGGTATTTGACCGGTACTCTAGACCTGCACATTGAACTTGAAGAACGCCTGGCAAAATTCTTTAACCAGGAAGCCGTTCTGCTGTTTAGCACAGGCTATTTAAGTGGGCAAGGAATTATTCCTACTCTCGTGCAACGCGGTGAATATGTAGTTTCCGACAAAGATAATCACGCATGCCTTGTCGTTGGTAATCTTATGGCAAAAGGAGCATTGGCTGAGTTTGTCCGTTATAAGCACAATGATATGAATGATCTTGAAAGAGTTATTTCAAAAATTCCGAAAGACACTGCCAAATTAGTTGTAAGTGATGGTGTATTCAGCACCGGAGGTGAGATAGTTAATTTAGAAAGATTAAACAAAATTGCAAAAGAAAATAACGCAAGAATTTTAATAGATGACGCTCACGCTGTTGGTGTTATAGGCAAAGGCGGCAGAGGAACAGCAAGCGAATTCGGATTAGAAAATGAAATTGATATGACGATGGGCACCTTTAGTAAAACTTTTGCATCACTCGGCGGATTTGTCGCGGCTAAAAAAGAAATAATAAATTATATTAAGCATCATTCACTGGCTCTTATTTTCAGTGCCTCGCCTACGCCCTCTTCAGTTGCTGCAGCAATAGCGGCTCTCGATATTCTTGAAGCAGAACCGGAGAGAGTCGACAGGCTAATTAAAAACGCCAACAAAATGAGAACCGGTTTGAAAGCCGAAGGGTTTAATGTTATTGAAGGAAGAACGGCAATAGTGCCTGTTATTGTTGGCGATGATTTGCTCGCATTTAAAATGTGGAGAATGCTTTACGATGCAGGTGTTTTTGTAAATGTATTTATTTCACCAGGAGTTCCTCCCGGCAGACAAATGATGAGAACCAGCTATATGGCAACACACGAAGATAAACACCTTGATAAAATACTTGAAATATTCAGGGACACCGGCAAGAAATTAGGTTTAATCTAATCAGTGAATTGGACTAAACAAAACCCTTAAAGCATACCCAAGATCAGGTATGCTTTTTTATTATGCGGAGTTTAAAGATGAGCAACATTAACATTTCAATCGTCCAGAGTAAAAATGAACTGATGCAATTCATCAAATTACCATGGAAGATTTATAAAAACGATCCTTACTGGGTTCCTCATCTTTTAATGGATAGAAAGAAAATTCTTGATAAAATAAAAAATCCCTTTTTTAAACATGCAGAAGCTGAATACTTTTTAGCCAAACGAAACGGAGAAGTTGTTGGAAGAATTGCTGCTATTAAAAATGATCTTCATAACAAGGAACATAAAGATAAAGTAGGTTTCTTCGGATTCTTTGAATGTGAAAATAACCAGGAAACAGCAAATATGCTTTTTGATTCAGCCAATGAGTGGATTAAATCAAAAGGGCTAACTTCTATGCGCGGACCCGCAAATCCTTCCAGCAATGATGAATATGCATTATTGGTCGACGGGTTCGAAGACACTCCACGATTGCTTATGACTTACAATCCGAAATATTATATAACATTGATCGAGAATTACGGATTTAAAAAAGCAAAAGACCTTTATGCTTATAAATTGGAAAATCAGAAAGTTCTTTCTTCAGAAAAATTGAAAAGAGTGCAAGAAATTGCAAAACAGCGATCCGGAATTAAAATACGCCCGCTGGATATGAAGCACTTTAATAAAGAGCTTGAGAATTTTAAGGATGTTTATAACAAAACATGGGAACCAAACTGGGGTTTCGTTCCGATGACAGACGAAGAAATTGATGCAATGGCAAAAGACCTGAAAACGATTATTGAACCTTCGCTGGTTTTATTTGGCGAAATTGATAATAAGATTGTCGGCTTTGCACTGGTAATGCTGGATTACAACCAGGTATTCAAAGAGATGAACGGCAGGCTTCTTCCTTTCGGTATTTTCAAACTGATGACACAAAAGAAAAAAATTAAATGGGCAAGAATTGTTGTGTTGGGAATCTTACCTGATTATCAGCGCAAAGGATTGGATTCTGTTTTTTACTGGGAGATTGTTAACCGTGCACATAATGTCGGAATAGATCTTGGTGAAGCAAGCTGGGTACTTGAAGATAATGAAATGATGAACCGTGGTGCCAGGGTAATGAACGGAGAGATTTATAAAACTTATCGAATTTATGAAAAGGAAGTTTAATTTGTTATTGCATAGCTTTCATGACTTCATCATACTTACTTATATGCCGGGGATCAATCTTCTTAAGGGTTGTAAATAAACCCGGGTTATTTGTGTACTTCAGGTAATCTGCAATCTCACCATATTTTGTATCAAAGAAAGCTTTAATTAGTGCCGTATTGATATCGACTTTTGTCCTTAATTGCTCCAGGGTGTGAACAAGGTTAGCCATATTTTCGAGAGCGACTTTTCTATTCTCATCAAATATATCCAGACCGTTATAATGATAATTATAGACAGCCTCTCTGAAAGGTCTGTATTTATCATTCAGCAAATCGGAAACCAAATTCCATCTGCTGTACGATGTTCCCGCCGATTGCCAGCCTCCCTGGAAAGGGCTCGAATTGCCGAGGTTAACAATTCCAAAAGCCTTGGAGAAAAAAGGAGTCCCGCCAAGTTCAAAATATGAATCGGTATCAATTCCTATTATTATATTGGCATAGTAATCGAGAAAGCTTGTCAGGGGATCGAATGTAGATTGGTTGCCATACAAACTTTGTCCCTTTTCATATCTGAAAGACCACGTATTATCATTTACAGTTAACATCGGGGAAAGATTTATAGTATTATAAATGGGTCTTTGACTAACAATAACTGCCTGTGCCGAGTAGTTAACATCACCAGATGCAGAAACAAAGAAAATATTAATTGTACAATTAATTTTTGGACCTACCCAGTCTTCCCCTGTAAAGTGAGTCATATTCATGTAATCCTGAACAACCTGGTCAAAACCTGTAAGTAATTCCCTGTTGTTTACAGGCAAACTCTCATAATTGACCAGCACAGTGCAATTTAATTCCTGTGCATAAGAAATAGTTGAAAAAAGAATTAAAGAAAGGACAATAAATTTTTTCATCTATATTACCTATTTGCAAGATTAATATTGATTTAATATATGAATTTGAATATAATGTCACAATAAATTTATAGTCACCGGGAAATAAATGGGCAATTGGGGTTTTCTACTTTTATTTTTGATTATTGTTTCCTTATGTAACCCTGCTTTCTCACAACACAGTGCAGGAGCTAAGCAGATTTCTTTATCCAATTCTGATGTCGCTTTATCCAACGATGTATTTGCATTATTTAATAATCCTTCGGGATTAGCTCAGATGAACTGGCGTGAAGTCGGGATTTATTATTCTCCCGCGCCTTTTGGCTTTACAGAACTTGCAAACGGGTTTATCGCCTACAATGAACCGTTTTCATTCGGTTCAGTTGCAATCGGTGCAATGACTTACGGTTTTGATCTTTACAGGGAAACAAAATTTATCGCAGGCTTTTCTTATAACTACGATGAAAAATTTTTTGGCGGAGTTGCTGTAAATATTCATAACGTTTCAATAAAAAATTATGGAAGTGATCTCGCTTTTTATATCAATGCCGGAGGTCTTGCATGGTTAACAGGTGAACTAAGAGTCGGGTTTTCAATTCAGAACTTAAACCGGGCAACTTTTGGAAATGAAGATGACCAGATACCTATGATTTTTAATTCGGGTTTTAGCTATGATGTCTTATCGAATTTCAGAGTAAATGCTGCAGCAGAGAAAGATATAAGGTATCCTTTCTCATTTCTTTTCGGAATAGAATATGACATTATTAAATATCTTTCATTAAGAACGGGATTTTCCACAGAGCCATCAGAATATTCGGCTGGAATCGGAATAAACTATTCAATCTTTAGTCTTGATTATGCTTTGTTCAATCATAATGATCTGGGATTAACTCACCAGGCAGGTATAATAATTAGTTTTGGAGAAGAACGTGAACGCTCAGAAAAAATAAGAGAACATCTTTTTGGCAAATAATCATAATCTTACTCTTACTCATAATCCTGCTCATAATTCGATTAAGATTAAGAGTACGATTATGAAATGAAATAAATAAAAATGAAACTTCTATCATCTGTTTCGATTATCATACTTCTTTGTGCATCTGTTATTTTATCACAAACAGATACCAACTACATTATAACAGAAGAAATACTCAATGAGCTTTTAGAAGAATCCCAGGATGAAGAGATTTCTTCCGACCTTTATGATTTACTTGAAGATCTGATGCAAAATCCGATAGATATTAATACTGTAGGAATAAATGAACTGCAAAGGATTCCCTATATCGATTTCTCTGTAGCAGAACAAATTCTTAATCATAGGAATAAGTATGGATTATTCTTTTCCGCGAGTGAACTCTATTCAATAAGAGGGATTCCAGTCGATATAGTAAAAAAGATTTTACCTTTTGTATTTGTTTCAGAACAAGCCGTTATAGCAAAAGAGGAAAATCTATTCAACGATCTGTCTTCAAATTCAAAAATCTATTACAGGAGCAGACTGAAGAATGATCTTCAAATACGAAAGGGATTTGCAGAAAATAAATTTGCCGGCTCAAAGTATAATATTTATAACAGGCTTCAGGTCAGGTATGATAATAATTACCAGTTCGGAATACTGACCGACAAAGATGCAGGTGAAAAATATTTTAATGAGTTTACTTCTGCACATTTCTTTGCAAAAGATTTAGGATATTTTAAAAACTTGGTTGTAGGCGATTATTACCTTGAATTCGGTCAGGGGCTTGCATTATGGAATGCTTATGGCTTTTCAAAAGGTGCTGATGCTGTTTATCCGGTTAAAAAGAGCGAAAGAAAAATTGTTCCTTATACAAGTTCTTCAGAGAATAATTTTTTAAGAGGAGCCGCCGGTACAATCGATCTTGATCCTTTATCGGTCTCACTATTTTATTCAAGAAATAAATTCGATGCAAATATTGATGAGCTTACCAATGAAATCACTTCAACACCTTTAGATGGTTTGCACAGAACAGAAACAGAAATTAACAAAAGAAAAACCGGAGAGGAAACTTTGATCGGTGGAAGGATAGATTTCTTAAAGGAGGATTTATTCAGGATTGGGATTCTTCATTACCAGTCTGTTTTCAATCATCCATTTCATCCTTCATCGGTTTATGATATTGAAGGCGATAAATTTAATTATACATCTGCCGCTTATGATATATTTTTTGCAAACATCAATTTCTTTGGTGAAACAGTTTATAACGGAACTTCCGTCGCATCTATCAATAATCTTCAATTCTCTCTTGATCGGAATCTCCAGTTTGTTTCTTCCATAAGAAGCTATCCACGGAACTATGTAAACCTGCATGGCTTCAGCTTTGGTGAAAGATCGGGTGCGGTACAGAATGAATTTGGTATTTACAATGGGCTGAAATGGAGACTCCCATTCGGCATTCTTAATCTTTATTATGATCAATTTAAATTTCCTTATGCAGGTTTTGATAATCCCCTTCCGGCAGACGGGAATGAATTCTTTGCCGAGCTTACCTCAAAACCGTTTAGCAAAGTAGAAACAAAAGTACGCTACAAGAAAGAGAGAAAAGAATTAGAATATAAAATTAAGGATGAGAACTCAATTGCTGAAAGAAACCGGGAAAATTTCAGAGTGGAAATCACTTATGAAATTTCAAGATCAATAAGATGGAAAAGCAGGTTTGAGTATAATATTTTTTCTGTGAAAGATGCTAAACTGAATGAGAATGGTTTTTTATTCTTCCAGGATTTGAGATTTGTTCCTGCACAAAATCTTAATATTTATGGAAGAATAGTTTTCTTCAAGACAAATTCCTTTAACTCCGCTATTTATGAATACGAAAATGATCTTACTGGTGTGTTAACTAATATTGCAATGTACGGAGAAGGAATACGATTGTATTTTCTTTTAAGATATAAAGTGCTTTCCTATCTTGCATTATCCTGCAAATATTCCGAAACATACAAACCAAAAGAAAAAACTCTTGGTTCGGGAGATTCTGAAATAAAAGGTAATCTGGATAATAGGATTAATTTGCAATTGGATTTGAGTTTTTAGTGAAAACAATCCTTCTTGTTTAATTCTAAGATGGTTCTCAATAAAACTAAAAATTAATTTTCAAATGAATTTAAGCTTATAATTTTGATACGTTAAGAATATCAAATCGCTCAGCTACATAGTATTAGTAACAGTAAAAAATTCATTTGCCATTCATGTGATGCTTTGTTATTTTAGCTTAAATTTCAGAAAATAAAATGAAAAGAAATAAAAGAAATTTACAGAATAGCGGAAGGCAACTGCCTATATTTATAGAGAAGGACGAAGACGATTTTTACGTGGTTGAGTGTCCATTATTCGAGGGATGTTACACACAAGGCAAGACGCTTGACGAGGCATTAAAGAATATTCGGGAAGTAATTGAACTCATACTTGAAGAAAAAGATAACCAGAAAATTCTGCGTTCCTACAGACCCCGCGAAATAAGCCTGCACACAATTACTTTGTAATTATGCCACGCCTGCCGGTTCTTAAAGGTCGGGAAATTATTGCTGCTTTATTAAAGATCGGCTATACTCAATCACGGCAGCGGGGCAGTCATATCCGGCTTGAATGCAAGGGGAAAAAATCTATAACAGTTCCAAATCATATTGTTGGTCGTGGTCTTCTGAGAAAGATACTACGAGATGCAAATTTAACAATAGAAGAATTTCAACAGTTGTTAAATTGACAACAGCTTGTATTTTCTTTTTAGATATAAAGTGCTTTCCTATCTTGCTCTATCCTGCAAATACTCTGAAACATATAAGCCGAAAGAAAGAATCTTAGGTTCCGGGGATTCTGAAATAAATGGCAACCTGGATAACAGGATTAATCTACAATTGGACTTGAGTTTTTAGTGAAAACAATACTTCTTGTTTAATTCTAAAAAGTGAGGCTCACCTTTGAGGTGAACCTCACTTTTGTTCACAATAATTACTTACTCTTATTCGGGTGTCCCGTTATCAACCTAATCCCATGCCTGAAAGATAAATAATACCAAGCCCACTCAGCCATAACTTTAAATCTATTCCTGAATGAGATCAAAAATAAAATGTGAATTATACACCAGAGAAGCCAGCCGAAAAAACCTGTAAATTTAAAACCTGCTATAATACAAACAGCCTTTGCACGACCTATTGTTGCCATAGTTCCTTTATCAAAATATTTAAAAGGTTCCCTGAGATCAGCATCCTTTCCTTCCATAATAATTTTTGCAACATATTTCCCTTCCTGCATTGCAACAGGTGCAATGCCGGCAAGCATTTTCCCATCTTTATCTTTTGCATAAGCTGCATCGCCAATAATAAAAATATCAGGATCGTCTTTTAAAGAAAGATCGGGATTTACCAAAACTCTTCCTGCCATGTCTAATTCAGCATTTAAGGATTTTAGCAAAGGAGAAACTGAATTACCTGCTGCCCAGATAATATTGTTCGTTTTAATAAACCTGTCTCCCACTTTTACTCCTTCATCGTTTACATCGGTAACTCTCTGGTTAAAAATAATTTCTACTCCTAAAGATTCGAGATCTTTTGCAGCCCTTGCAGAAAGATCATCGGGGTATGATAGTAACAGTCTTGCTTCTCCTTCCACCAAACAAACTTTTGTCATACTTGCATTTATATTCCTGAAATCTTTCATCATTGTTATTTTGACTATTTCGGCAATAGCTCCAGCCATTTCAACACCGGTCGGTCCCCCACCGACAATTACGAAGGTTAGATATTTCTTTACTTCATCGGGGTCTTTCATCTTTTCTGCAGTCTCAAGTGATGATAAAATTTTCTCGCGAATAAAAAGAGCATCGTTCAGCGTTTTTAGTCCCGGGGCATATTTTTCCCATTCATCTTTCCCGAAATACGAATGCCTTGACCCGATTGCTATGACAAGAAAATCAAAAAGATACTTTGTACTTTTTGTTATTACTTCCCTTTTTCCCCGATCTATGCTAATAACTTCATCCATTACAACTGTAATGTTTTTTTGCTTGTTAAGAATTCCTCTTATTGGTGCTGCAATATCTGCGGGAGATAATGCTGCGGTTGCAACCTGGTAAAGTAAAGGTTGAAACACATGATGATTTGTTTTATCAATAACAGTTATATCAGCCTCATAATCACCGAACTCCTGTGCCGCCGATATTCCGCCGAATCCTCCGCCAATAATTACAATCTTCTTTCGCATAAAACTTTCTTTATCTTATTACTGATATTAGCCACCTGAAGTTATAATAATAAAATAGATGTGAGTTTCAAAATTGTTGAGTAAAGCGTCTTTTGTTTTAGAACTTAAATTTGCTACTTTCACATTTAAGTTTCAAAATTCTTATATTTGCATTAAACTTCGAGAGATTTATAATAATACCATTGCAGAAAACATTTAATTGAATGCGAAATTCAAAAACTGATTCTAATACCGATAAGGGAAATATTAACCCTCCT
>MGZZ01000015.1 GCA_001802795.1 Ignavibacteria bacterium GWC2_36_12
CGAGAGCAATTGAGAGGGGAATAACCCAGGTGGGAACACTCGGTTCCGGCAATCATTTTCTTGAGGTAGATATTGTTGATGAAATTTATGATGAAAAGGCTGCTTCGGTTATCGGTTTATTTAAAGGACAGGTTGTTATTCTTATTCATACTGGTTCAAGAGGATTAGGTTACCAGGTCTGCGATGATTACCTTCTCAGGATAATGAAAGAAAGTAAAACATATAATTTTTCTTTACCGGATAAACAGCTTGCTTGTGCACCTTTGAATTCTAAAGAGGGAGAAGATTATTTTGCTGCAATGCAGTCTGCAGCAAACTTTGCATGGAATAACAGGCAGGTAATTATGCACCTTGCCAAAAAAACTTTCAAATCTACTTTTGGTATGAAAGATTCCGAACTCAATTTTAAGCTTGTGTATGATGTTTGTCATAACATTGCAAAGATCGAAGAGCATAATATTAATGGAAAGATGAAAAAAGTTTGTGTGCATCGCAAAGGAGCGACAAGGGCTTTTCCTCCCGGTAGTAAAATGATTCCAGCAAAATATAAGGAGATTGGACAGCCTGTTTTGATTCCCGGAGATATGGGAAGATATTCATATATTGCTGTCGGAACAGAAAAAGCAATGGAAGAAACTTTTGGTAGTTCTTGTCATGGTGCCGGAAGAAATCTTAGCAGGCATAAAGCATTGAAAGAAGCTAAAGGGAGAAATCTTATTGAAGAATTGAAGCAGAAAGGAATTGTTATCCAGGCAAAAGGATACAGGACAATTGCCGAAGAAATGCCTGCTGCCTACAAGGATGTTTCAGAAGTGGTAGACGTTATGCACAAAGAAGGAATTACAAAAAAAGTTGCAAAAGTAAAACCGGTTGGTGTTATTAAAGGTTAAAGATGGAAGATGATTTTAGGGATTATCAGTGAAAATCAGTTTAATCCGTGTCATCCGTGTTCTATTCACTAAATAAATTTAATTTGCCTTGAGTTATAGATATAGTCCGCCATTAATTATCAAAAAGCTTTTTAAGGATTTTTACTGGAACACTTCCAACGGCAAAATTCTTCTTTCCTTTGATGATGGACCGACAACCGAATTAACTGAAAAGATATTAAATATCCTTTCACAAAATAAAATTAAAGCAGTTTTCTTTTGTGTCGGGAACAATGCCAAGAATAGCCAATCGCTTGTTAAGGACATTTTGGCTGAAGGACATTTAATCGGCAATCATACTTTTAATCATAAAAGATTAACGAAAATAAGTAACAAAGAAACAATTGAGGAGATCGATTCTTTTAATAATCTTATGAAAGAAAAATTTGATTATGATGTTAAATATTTCCGTCCTCCACATGGCAGGTTTACATTTTCGACAAGTAAAATTCTTAAAGGAAAGAATCTAAAATGTGTTATGTGGTCTTTATTAACGCAAGACTATAAAAATGATTTTGAAACAGTTAAATTTGCTGTGAAGAATTATTTAAATAATAATTCGATTGTTGTATTTCATGACAACAATAAATCTAAAGATATAATTCCGGATTCTATAAAATTTGTTATTGATGAATCTGCAAAACATGGCTTTGAAATTGGAGAACCTTCCGAATGCCTGAAATAATCTTTCTTATCGTCTTGTCTTTTTATTTTATTCTTGCTGCTCTTCTTTTAGTTGGTGTAAGCAAAAAGTTTCCGGTCTTAAATGAGAATGAATTTCCATTTGCTACCGTAATTGTTGCTGCACGGAATGAGGAAGTAAATATTTTAAAATGTCTTGAATCTCTTGATAAACTAAGGTATCCCGAAGGTAAATTTGAAATTATTTTGGTTGATGATAATTCGACCGATAATACAGGGAAGATAATTGAAGATTATATTTCGGGTAAAAATAAGTTTAAGAAAATTGTAACAAGTAAAGAAGTTGGCAAGCTAAAAGGGAAGACCAACGCACTTGCAAATGCAATTGAAATTGCAAAAGGAGAGGTAATTCTTACAACGGATGCTGATTGTGAAGCTCATGCCGATTGGGTTTACCGGATTGCTTCTTACTATCAGGAAGATGTTGCAATGGTAAACGGCTTTACAACTCAATACGCTTTTAATAATTTCTCAGGCTTACAGGCAGTAGATTTTATTTACTTATTGACAGTTGCGTCGGGGACAATAAATCTTGGATTTCCTATTAGCTGCATCGGGAATAATATGTCATACAGAAAGTCCGTTTACCTGGAAGTCGGTGGCTATGAAAATCTTCCATTCAGTGTAACTGAAGATTCACTTCTGCTTCATGCAATGAACAGGTTAAAGAAATACAAAATAATTTATCCGCTTGATAAAAGAGCTTTAGTTGCTTCTGCACCTTGCCTTACAATCAAGGATCTTTTCAGGCAAAAGAAGAGATGGTCTATTGGCGGTTTGGATGTGCCTCTTTATGGAGGACTTGTAATGAGCATTGCTTTTTTTGCGAATGTATGTATGCTTTTAACTACTTTATTTTTCTCAACTGTATGGTTATATTTGGCTGTCTTTAAGCTGGCAATTGATTTTTTTATTCTATACCCTGTTCATAAAGAATTGGGACTTACAAAAAATTTAAAATACTTTTTCAGCTTCCAGGTTTATTATATCATTTATGCTGTTGTAATACCATTTGCTCTTTTGTTTAACCGTAAAGTAGTCTGGAAAAACAGGGAATATAAGTGAAAGAGCAAGTTCAAGGGAAAAAATAAATGACCAATGACAATTGACTAATTACTAAAATGCTTCTTCTTTGTAATTATTATTTAACATACCGGTGCAATGCTTTTTGTGAGTTCTGCCATTTTGGAATCCATGAAAATTTTAAAGACACTCCTTATGCAAAGCTGGAAGATTTTAAATCAAATGTTGAGCAAATAAAAAAGCTCGGTGTTAAGTTTATCGATCTTACAGGCGGAGAACCTTTACTTCATAAAGAAATTCATATTATGGCTGAATATGCTAAAAGACTTAATCTGCAGACAAGCATAACTACAAATGCTTTGCTTTATCCGAAATTTGCAGAGAAGCTGGCAGGAAATATTGATCTTCTTCATTTCTCTCTCGATTCTCCGGATGAAGAAGAACACAATAAAATAAGAAAAGTAAATTGTTATAACAAAGTTTTTGAAAGTATAGAAATAGGAAAATCGCTTGGAGAATTCCCGGATATTCTTTTTACGGTTACGAATGAAACTTATAAAAAACTTCCGAGAATGCATGAAATTGCTGCTGAAAAAAATCTTGTGCTGATTGTTAACCCTGTTTTTTCATATTTCGGTAATCCCGGTTTAAGAGATGAAGCAGTTGATTATATAGAAGAATATACTGATGGCAAACTGGATATTTATATCAATAAAGCATTTTTAAAGCTCAGGAAAGATGGTGGCAATAATATTAATAATCCAAGCTGCAAAGCTGTAAGCAGAGTTATTGTTATTTCACCTTATAACGAGATTATTCTTCCTTGCTATCATTTTGAAAGTGAAAAGATTAAGATTGACAGACCCATTGCCGAAATAAGAAATTCCGAAAAGATAAAATATTTTAAAGAGATGGAAGGACAATTTGATTTTTGTCAAAGCTGTACTATTAACTGTTACTTTGAACCTTCATTTGCTTTCCCGACGAACCTTTACGCAATTTCCAGTCTCACGTCAAAATTTAAATATGGTTATAACAAGCTCATTAAACAGAAGATTCAAAAGAAATTAATATTTAAACGGGAAGCTGTTTGATGCGCTTTTTCTTTCTGCTAATTCTTGCTTTTATCTTTTCAACTTTTACAAAATCACAAATTGATAGTCTGAACAGATCTGATTGGTTCCCGCCCGGATTAAACATCCAGCCTTTTACTGCAAATTTTCTGGAGCCGAAAGCAGGCTTCTCATATATTCTTGGGAAAAGTGAACTCAGGCTCGATATCGGAACTTCTGCTGATATTTTTATTCACAAATGGGGAAATAGATTTTTTTCTTTTGGTGCCGATCTTTTTACATATACAAGATTAAGAGGAGAGAATGACTTCCGTTTTCCCGTTGAAACTATCGATTATTTATTCGGAATTAACGCGGGCTGTAAAACCGTTAAAGATAAAAAAGAATTCGGTTTCCGGTTCAGATTAAGCCACATTAGTGCGCACCTTGTCGATGGATCTTTTGATTCCCGGAACAAAGTCTGGAGAGAAAACAAAGAGCCCAAAACTTACAGCAGGGAGTTTGTGGAACTTTTTCCTTATTATAGTTTTGACGGATTAAGAATTTATCTGGGTGTTACTTATCTTGTGCATAGCAACCCGGCTTTTGTTGGTAAATGGATTTACCAGTCGGGTTTTGATTATTATGCGAAAGGGCTGATAAATAATTTTATCATTCCTTTTGTGGCTTATGATTTTAGACTTACGAAAGTAAATAAATATTCGGGCAACAACATTTTTGAAACGGGGATTAAGTTTGGGGAACATAATTCAAAAGGTGTTAGAGTTATATTTTCTTATTATTCAGGTAAAAGCATTCATGGAGAATATTTTGATATTAATGAAGAATACACAACCCTTGGACTTAATGTGGATTTGTAATAGATGAGTTATTACCCGGAACAATTACAAGATTCTTTTTTATCTCAGAAGAAAACAAGAAAAGAGAAGAAAAATTATTTTCTTCACATAGGTCTTTTTATAGTAACATTCATTACAACAACAATTGCCGGCGCCGAGTGGACTACAGGTATAGCAGGTCCCTATGAAATTGACCACCTTGTAGTTGGATTACCATACTCTATATCAATTTTATTTATACTTACCTGCCATGAGTTCGGGCACTATTTTGCAGCAATGTACCACAAAGTTAAGACAACACTTCCTTATTATATCCCTTTTCCTCCCATTCCTTTTTTCTTAAACTTTGGGACAATGGGAGCGGTAATAAGAACAAAGACTCCTGTCCCTACCAAAAAAGCTATGTTCGATATTGGTGTAGCAGGACCAATTGCCGGTTTTGTTGCCTGCTTAATAATTCTTGTTTATGGGTTTATGAATATTCCCGGTGAGGAATATATACTTATCATACACCCCGATTATTATTCTCCGGAATATGGCAAAGGCGGAATTAATTTGACTTTCGGTAACACATTATTGTTTTCTTTTTTCAAAATGATTTTTGTTGACTCCGGGCAGTTCTTTCCCCCGATGTCAGAGGTCTATCATTACCCGTATCTTTGTGTGGGATGGTTTGGACTTTTTATTACTGCTATGAATATGATTCCCGTGGGTCAACTTGACGGCGGACATATTGGATATACTTTGTTTGGAAGGGAGACTCATTTTAAGATTGCTGTTGTTGCATTTTCAACATTATTTATTTTAGGTGTGCTGGGAATAATTGAATCCACTTTAGATTTTTATATCGGTTTTGGATGGTCGGGATGGCTCTTCTGGGCTGTGATTCTTTATTTTGTAGTTAAGATTGAACATCCGCCTATTCACGATGACACGGAATTAGATTTTAAAAGAAAACTTATCGGCTACTTTAGTTTCTTTATATTAATAATTTCATTTTCACCAACACCTTTCTTATTAACAATACCGGCTTGAAACAGGGTTCAATTTTTACCTTTATAAAGAAATTTATTTGAGACTAAATTAAACATATGCGAAAATTCTATATTGTAATTCTCCTGTTCGCGTTCATATCGGGCTGCGAAAAAGATTTCGATGAAATTATTGATGTTACTGCTTCAGACTTCCAGGTTACTGGTACAAATTTTTATCCTTCCAATACTTTCAGATATGTTCAGGGTGATTCACTAATAACTATTTATTTAAGTTTAAGCAATTCGAAGAATGTTGCTTCAGTATTTTTTAATATTTACGCTTCAGATGAGATAAAGTTAAATGACAGTCCGTTTCCCCTTCTAGATAATGGTAATTCCACGAACGGCGACGAAAGGGCAGGAGACAACAGGTTCACAAATAAATTCCCTCTCAGCAGGCAAAACCCTGTAGGAACATACAAAATAAATTATTTTGTAACGGATAGAGAAAATACTACAAAATTGGTAGCCGTGCAGCAGTTTATTTATGATAACGGACAAGCTAATGTAGCACCGGTAATATCAAACTTAACTATGCCTGATTCAATTGCAAGAGGTGTAAGTTTTATTTTTACAATTACAACTAATGATGTAAATGGGTTAAATGATATCGATGTTGTTTATTTTGAATTGTTTAGGCCTGACGGAACCGTTGTGGAAGAAAGTGGAGGTAATACAAAATTTTTACTGCATGATGATGGAAATTTTGATGTGTTTGGTGATGAAACAGCAGGAGATGGAGTTTACTCTTTTAAGAATTCATTTTTAGAGACTGCCCAAACAGGAACTTGGCGGTTTGAATTTCATGCAAAAGACAGAGGTGGTTTATTAAGTAACATTATTGAAAAATCTGTAGTTGTTGAATGAAATATAAATTTCTTTTTTTATTTATAATATTATCTATCTTCAGTCAGTCTTTTTCTCAATTAAGACCGGAGTCTTTTTCTCTCAGAGATAAAAATTATTTATCGAAAAATAATTCCTCAAGCCCGCTAAGTAATACTATTACTGATATTATCACCATTGCAGATACTGTATGGCTCGGTACTTCCAGAGGGGTCAGCGTTTCATTCGATAGAGGAGAAAACTGGACAAATTTTTATAACACTCCTGATTTCGGAGATGCAGGAATCTCTGCCGTTACTTATAATAAGTATGATGGCTCTGTTTGGGTGGCTGCTGCAAAAGATACTGAAGTAACCGGCGGAGAGATTCTTCCGAAAGGGGAAGGATTTAGATATACTTACGACGGCGGATTGACATGGACAAGCGTGCAACAGCCTATCGATGGGCCAGGGGATTCAACTTTATCTTATGGAATTAATAATGGTGTAAATCTTCCACTGGTCCGGGCTCTTCCTGTTACAACCGGAATCAATAATGTAACTTATGATATTGCTTTTACTGACGGAGTAATCTGGATAGCATCCTATGCAGGAGGCTTGAGAAAAAGTACTGATAAAGGAGTGACATGGCAGAGAGTTCTTCTGCCTTCCGATGAACTTGATGAGATTTCACCCGATGATACTGTAAAATTTGCGCTTCAGCCCGTAGAAGGAGATTTTGGTACTGATGATCACTTGAACCATAGATTGTTTTCTATTATTACAGTGGAAGATACAATTTATGCGGGCAGTGCGGGAGGAATAAATAAATCTTCCGATCGCGGAATTAGCTGGAGAAAATTTAATCATATAAACCAGGAAAATTCAATCAGCGGTGACTGGGTTGTTGCCCTTGCGTATAATCAGTTAAACAGAAAATTATGGGCTGGAACAAGGCGAGCAGAGGGAGATACAGAATTTTTTGGAGTAAGCTCCACTTCTGATGGAGGGGAAAACTGGGAAACTTTTTTGGATGGTGAGAGAGTATGGAATTTTGGAATTAAGAATAATGATGTGATTGTTGCGACTGATAACGGTGCTTTCAGAACCGGCAACCAGGGAAATAGCTGGATACTTCCGAATAACATTATTGATAAGAAATCAGGTGTGGCATTAACAAGTTCCGTATTCTACAGTGCTGCATCGGAAGGAAATGATGTCTGGCTTGGTTCCGGAGACGGATTAGCAAAGTTAACTGAAACCGGATTCTGGAGGGGTGAGTGGAAAATCTATTTTGCTTCTCTACCGGTCGGGTCGGTTAGCGATACATATTGTTATCCCAATCCTTTTTCTCTAAAACTGGAAGATCTGAAAATTAAATACAGTACAGGAGGAGTAGGTAAAAAAATAACGATCCGGATTTTTGATTTTGCTATGAATATTGTGAAAACTGTTATTCAGAATGCAGAACGTACCAAGTCTCTTGATGATGCACCTGAGAAATGGGACGGGCGAGATGAGAATGGCAACGTAGTTCCCAATGGAGTTTATTTTTACAGAATTGATTTTGATTCAGACAATCCTGTTTTTGGAAAAATTATAGTTTTACAATGATAAAAAAAATGATAGAGCACACCTGCCTGCCGGACAGGCAGGGATTACACAGATTTTCACGGATATTTAAATCCGTGTTAATCCGTGTCATCAGTGTTATCCGTGTTCCATCCCTTTTATTTTTTTTAATCACTTCACAAATAGCATACAGCCAGCCAAAATTTTCTGAAA